>NZ_JAAHIE010000389.1:0-7198 GCF_010671945.1 Moorena sp. SIO4E2 | reverse complement strand
CCGATTCCCGATTCCCGTTCCCCTCCTGGGAGGGGAACGGGAATCGGGAATCGGGAATCGGGAATCGGTTATGAGAGTTAGAGGATATCTGAAAAGTTTTTTTATACTGAATTTTGCCCCCCTAGCCCCCCAAATTTGGGGGGAACAAGAGTCAATTGGCTTCTAAAAGTCCCCCAATTTTTGGGGATTTAGGGGGCTTGGATGTTGCAAATGAAACTTCTCAGACAACCTCTTAGGCAGCCGTTTTTGAGGTCTGATTCTGTCTGATTTGACTTTCAACAGCCTCTAGGGTATATTAATTCACTCCATTCCAAGTATACATCCATATACGGGCGGGTTCCCTGCTTGTGTCTGGTTTAACTACATTCCCGATTATATTTTTATGATTACCATTACCATTACTATTCATGATACTATAGGTATAGGTATAGTTAAATAATGACCTTAATGTGAAAACCGACACCATCTTCTATCGCCTGTTTCAATCGTTTCCCAGCATCTTATTTGAATTAATTAACCATTCCCCTACAGAAGCACAAGCTTATCAATTCGCCTCTGTGGAAGTTAAACAACTAGCTTTTAGAATTGATGGAGTCTTTCTGCCTACAACTACCACAGCCCAACAACCAATTTATTTTGTAGAAGTCCAATTTTGTGGTGATTTACCCTAGGGCGTGTTTTTAAACTCGGAGATCCCCCTAAATCCCCCTTAAAAAAGGGGGACTTTGAGTATGGCTCCCCCCTTTTTTAAGGGGGGCTGGGGGGGATCATAATCTTGTGGAAAACTTTGAAAACACGCCCGAGCCGCAATGTGGATAAAGGAGCAACTCAACAATATCAAGAATTACTCAATTCCCCAAGGGTATCTCGGATTTATCTCGATGAATTAGCCGAGACCTCTGCACCATCGGTGGGTATCGCCACAGTACAGCTAATTGTCACTGAGGAAGATTCTGCAATCGCACTTGCTCAAGACTTGATTCAACGAACCACTGAGGAGATAGAGAATGAAAGACAAAAGCGAGAACTTCTACAATTAATAGAGACCATACTGGTGTATAAGTTACCCAAACTCAGTCGCACGGAGATCGAAGGGATGTTTAGCTTAAGTGATTTACGGCAAACCAAAGTTTATCAGGAGGCTTTAGCCGAAGGCATACAAGCAGGTAGACTTGAAGGTATACAGGAGGGGAGACTTGAAGGTATACAAGAAGGCAGACTTGAAGGCATACAAGAAGGTGAAATTCAAGGCAAATTAAAGTCTATACCTCGGTTGTTAGCGTTGGGTTTAACCGTAGAACAAGTTGCCCAAGCTTTAGAATTAAAGGTTGAACAAGTTACAAAGGTGCTCCAGCAGTCTTCTGATAGTTGAAACAAAAACCATCGGCACTGGTTCCGCCGAGTAAGAAGCGAAAAGTTTTGCTATTGGTAGTTTAGAGCTGATTTGTAAACTCGCTGTAATCCTTGTAGGATAAGGCTTGCGCTCAACTAGAACAATTGAACTATTTAATACCAAAAAGACAATCATAGCAAGGTTTTCAGGCTTCTTAATATTTACTTTACAAATTAGCTCTAACTTAACGATAATTCCTGTTATAATTACTGACTCTGATTATATCCTTATATCCTATTTCCCCTAAAGCCCTTATGTGCCCAGATGTTTCTATCCCTCAACCAGACCTCAGTAGCAATGGTTCAAACTCCCAAACCATGACTAATGTCAGTGGGTCGGTCTCACCACTGGTAAACTCAATTCCGCCATTGTTAGGAGCTTCTTTAACAGAGTTAACCAGCTGGATACAACAACAGGGGCAACCGGCTTATCGAGGGCGTCAGTTACATGGATGGATTTATGAAAAAGGAGTGCGATCGCTTTCTGAAATTTCCGTCTTTCCTAAACAGTGGCGTAACACCGTAGCCGATGTCCCCATTGGTCGCTCAAGGTTACACTACCGCTTAGAAGCAAAGGATGGTACGGTAAAATACCTGCTCCAGTTATCAGATGGTCAAATTATTGAAACTGTCGGTATTCCCACACCAAAGCGTCTGACCGTTTGTGTGTCTTCTCAGGTCGGTTGTCCCATGGCTTGTGACTTCTGTGCTACTGGTAAAGGCGGATTCACTCGCAATCTGGCTCGCCATGAAATTGTCGATCAGGTTTTAACAGTGAGGGAAGATTTTCAGGAACGAGTCAGCAATGTCGTGTTTATGGGTATGGGAGAACCCTTGCTGAATACCGAAGCTGTGGTCGGTGCAGTGAAGTCTCTTAATCAGGACCTGGGGATTGGAGCGCGATCGCTTACTATTTCAACAGTTGGTATTCCCGGTCGTATCCGCCAACTCGCTCAGCATCAACTACAAGTTACCCTTGCCGTCAGTCTACACGCCTCAAATCAGCAGCTACGGGAGCAACTGATTCCTAGTGCCAAGCACTATCCTCTCAAAGCACTATTAGATGAATGTCGAGACTATGTAAACTTAACCAGTCGCCGAGTGACGTTTGAATACATCCTTTTGGGTGGACTGAATGACTGTCGAGAACATGCTGTTGAGTTGGCTAAGAACCTGAGGGGGTTTCAGAGTCATGTCAATTTGATTCCCTACAACCCCATTAGTGAAGTAGATTACCAGCGTCCTAATTACCGCAGGATTCAAGGCTTTGTTGAAGCTCTTAAGCAGCAACACATTGCTGTCAGTGTACGCCATTCCCGTGGTCTTGACAAAGACGCCGCTTGTGGACAACTTAGAGCATCTAGAAGTAGTTAGAAGTAATGTTTTAAGGTCATGTTTTAAGGTCATGTTTTAAACGTTGGTTAGATAGGATGGAGGCGAACAAAATATAAGCGATGCAGCGCGGTCATGGGGGAAACCCCCATGACCGCGCTGCATCAAGAAGGGACGTTTTACTAACCCTTCTGTTAAAAACCTACCCTTATGAGTTCGCCCCCTCACCCCCTCATTACTTAAGCACTAGGAGCATAGATGCCAGGGGCATAAGCCTCAACCACCCTGCCAGTGCGAGAGCAGCTAATCATTAAATAATCACAGACGGGGCATTGAGTCTGGGTTAGGTGAGTGTTTTGATAATAAATCCTTTGAGCACTACTGCCACAATTAGGACAGTAAACTTTCTGTGTTATCTGCATGTTAAACCTTGTTTGATTCAGTCAGTTATTAAAAAATGACTGCCTCTAACAAGCACCGACCCTGGTTCAACCATCTACTAGTACCGCTTTGCGAAATTCAAAATGAATTCTTCAGGTGCGACCCAAGGGCGATTTACTCGCCCTAGGAGGCGCGCACCTTAAAATTAACAAAGCTGATGATGTCAGCTTTTAGTTTGTTTTGAATGGTAGCTTTATTTGTGCCGTCTTGTACTAGTTAGGTTTGACCACTCAACTGATTAATCTGGAGGCAGTAATCGTTAATCTTTCCTTAACTATTGTAGTTAAGTCTTATTTTTTTGGTAATTAATTTAACAATACTTATTAATAGTGTTTACATGTTTTAATATTTCGGCCAAATTGGCACTCCAAGACTAGGTGATTTTTATTAAAAATAAGCTTCTCTCCTAATTGATCCCTAATTGATCCCTCAGGATTTTATGTGATTTTTTATACAAATGATTGAGAATATCTACCGTAGATAAAACGAGTTTGATGACCAAAGATGTGAGATATGATACCGTACTCGGTTGATTACTGATCATATCCGAGTACGGGTAATTGGATCGGGTAATTGGTCATTGGTAGTTGACGATTATCGATCCATCTGTTAAATGGGTTAACCAATCCGTTGCCCCATCTTCAATAGCAGACATTAGCAATAGCCCTATTGCTGGAAATTAGAGATGTCCCGACGGGATGGTTTTATGAAAAGCAAGAGTGTTATAAGGGGATAGCTTGGTAAAATTTGGGCAGTATGGTGGTAGAGAGCTTAGGAAATAGACTACTTAAGTATTAATGGCAAACAGAATATCTGATCAATTAACACTTCTAAACTAATAATGAATAAACACTATATCTTTTTTACCAGAAATACTTTACCTCAACCCAATGCTGCCCACTTAGTTCATGATGTCAATTCCGCCAATGCTGCTGCTAACCTTGGTTATTCTACTGTTTTAGTCTATCTTCACCCCCCAGAGAAATCCCTGAATCCCTTAGACTGGCTGTATCCGTTTCGGCTCCAACAGCCACCGGAAAATCTAACCAAGTTTTACAGTATTCAGGATCAGCTCAAGGTGGCTCCCCTAGCTATGCCTTGGCCCATTGGTCACATGAAAGGGAAACTGACTAGCCCCAGCACAATCGTTTGTCGTTACTATTTTCCAATTCATATTTTTACCCATACTCAAATCTTACACACCTTGGATTGGAATTTAGTGAAAACAGCCATCAAATATGGTATACCAGTCATTTATGAGCGGGAACATTATAAAAAAAGTGACTATGATCAATCGATTGTCCAAAACCCACTTTTTCAAGTCGCAGTCACCGTAGCTGATAATATTCGGGACGATATGATTCGTAGGGGTATGCCCCCAGAAAAGATTATCAAACTCCATAGTGGCTTCAATCAGTCTTTTTTAGTAAGACAACCAGAACAAGCCTCTGAATGGCGCAAAAAACTTTTGGTGGATAACCGTCAAAGGTTAGTGGTCTATTCAGGAGGACTCTATCGCTTCAAAGGGGTAGACTTATTAGTTGATGTTGCTAAAGAATTACCACAGATTCAATTTGTCTTTGCTGGTGGCAATCAATCTCAAGTACAGTCTTATCAGCAGCTAGCTAGGGAAAAACAAGTTAACAATGTTACCTTCTTAGGTTATATTCCCCACCAGCAGCTTCCCAGCTTACTCCAAGCTGCTGATGTGTTGGCTCATCCTCACTGTTCTGGTGAGGCGGCTACCTTTACCTCTCCTCTGAAGCTCTTTGAGTATATGGCTTCAGGAACTCCGATTGTGGCGACGGAAATTCCCCCGTTGATGGAATTTAAATCTTCGAGTGCTATTGCTGGCTGGTGTGAACCAGATAACCCAGTTCAATTGACTCGTTGCCTCCAGCAGGTATTAGAAACCTATCCCAGAAACGTGAATGGTTATGCCGCTCAAATTGAGTGGGGGCGTCAGTTCTCTTGGGAAAATAGAATTGCCAAAATTATGAGCAATGTAGCAGAATCTATACATCCTATAATATCTGATTAATATGGTTACCCTTAGGGTTAAAGTAAGCTATCAGCTATCAGCTATCAGCTATCAGCTATCAGCTATCAGCTATCAGCTATCAGCTATCAGCTATCAGCTATCAGCTATCAGCTATCAGCTATCAGCTAATGCGCTACGGATGGTGCTACTTGAGGTGCTTTTGAATCAAAGAGGTAAGCATTCGAATAATGCTGAGTTAAGTCACAGCGCTTGTGGCCTATAGCAAAAACTAGAAGCTTGTGCCACAAAGCACCTCAATTAGCATGGCCAAAGGCTTTTCACCAGACTTTCAATTCTCATCAATCTCTCAATAATTAAATTCTATCGTTCCCGTAGCGTGGCCATAGGCCTGCATAGGTTTATGTTAAGCTGACGGCTGACAGCTGACGGCTGACAGAGGAGTACCCACCAGCCCCTGATAAGTGGGTATAAAAAACCCACTTACTGATCTCAATTTCGGTTATGCTTACTAGAAATACTTGCCGATCTCGAGACCTCGAGATCGGGTGATGAGGTGATGGGGAGATCAGGTCAAGAATAGGAAAGAATAAGACATGACCACATGACAAGGTCAGCCCCCCTCTCCTGATCATTTAATGTCTAATCTAAGGACTTGATTAAACACCTTCTAAGATCACTTTATCAAGGAGCAGTTAACTAGATAGACTCATGACAATGCCGAACTTTTTAATCCTAGGTGCAGCTAAGGCTGGAACTACCTCAATTTATCGATATCTAAAGCAGCATCCGCAAATCTACATGAGTCCTTCCAAGGAACCTAGGTTTTTTGCTTTTGAAGGGGAAACTTTAGATTTCCGTGGGTTGGGAGATGAAAAAGAAGCTGATTTTATTGTCACTGATATTGACGCCTATCGTCAACTATTTAAAAAGGTAACTAATCAAGTAGCTATTGGTGAAGCATCTACAAGTTATCTCTACCTTGCGAAATCTGTTGAACGCATAAAGTACTACATTCCTAAGGCAAAACTGATCGCAATTGTTCGAGATCCAGCAGAAAGAGCCTATTCCAACTATTTACATTTACTCAAGCAAGAGCGCGAACCACTAACGGATTTTGCTGAGGCTCTTGACCAAGAAGAGAAGCGCATTCAAAATAACTGGTGGTCCTTCTGGCACTATAAACACCAGGGACTTTACTATGTCCAAATTAAGCGTTATTATGATACCTTTGAAAAAAGCCAGATTAAGGTTTACCTATACGAAGATTTGAATAATAATCCTCTAGGTATGCTGAAAGATATGTTTGGTTTTTTGGAGATAGACGATACCTTTACCCCAGATATATCTGAAAAAGTTAGGCAAGCTCCTCGCCTTCCCAAAAACAAAGCGTTGGAATCATTTTTGAACCAACCGCACCCAGTTAAATCAATTCTAAGTCCATTGCTTCCTACTAGCCTAAGGGATAAACTAGTTAACAAGATTAGATCTTTAAATCGTGGTAAACCTAAGTTATCACCAGCAGTGCGGAAGCAATTGATTGAATTCTATCGCGAGGATATCCTCCAGCTTCAAGATTTGATTGGTCGGGATCTGTCCCAATGGCTAAAGTGTTGAAAATTAAGTTAACAAGTAAGTTTACAATTAGAATTTGACAATGAAGTTAAGTAAGTTAAGCTGTAAGCAGTCAGCCGTCAGCCGTCAGCCGTCAGCCGTCAGCTTATTTGATTCAAAAGCACCGATTGCGCTACGGGCACGCTGCGCGAACAGTAGCACCTCAAGTAGCGCATAGGCTGATAGCTGATAGCTGATAGCACCTCAAGTAGCGTGGCCAACGGCATTTAGCTGATAGCTAAATGCTTACGTTAAGCTGAAACTAAGCTGATCAAATTATTATCAACTTCAAATTGATGAGTTAGGAAATTAAGCTATGTCCAAAACTATGGACAAAAAAGTTATCGGTATGATCAGTAGCTATAAGGCACTGAAACCCAGTCCTGTTGATTGGCTATGGAAACAAACCCCTCGTCCTTT
>NZ_JAAHIE010000388.1:4773-7232 GCF_010671945.1 Moorena sp. SIO4E2 | reverse complement strand
TAGAAGTCTAGTTCAGGTAACTGTCCTCGCAATTGTTTAAAGGCACGGCGGAAACTGCCTAAGGAATCCCCATAATGCCTGGTTAGTTCTAAGAGTTGGGATAAGCGACGATCCCCTCGGGAAATCAGTGCTTGAATTACTGACCAGTTGTAGCTTTCTGGTCGAAAGTCTATGGCTTGCGATCGCAATTTTTTCTGCAATAACTTGAGCCGCTTCTGGGCTTGGGGATTGACACCAAACCACTGAAAGGGTGTATGAGCTTTGGGAACAAAGGTGGAGCAACCGAGGGTTAAGCCTAGACCGGGCACTGCTTTCTTAATCTGTTCCATCATCCCTACAGTTTCTTCAACATCTGCTATTTCCTCTCCTGGAACTCCTACCATCCCGTAGAGTTTCAGACGTTTTAATCCCCCTGCTTTAGCATTGACTGCTGCCTGGATAATTTGGTCATTGCTGAGCTTCTTATTAATAATCTCGCGCAACCGTTGTGAGCCACTTTCCACTGCAATCGTAATGGAACGGGTGTTACGTTTGGTTAGGGTTTGGGCAAGCTTTTCGGTAACTGTATTGGTTCGCACTGAGGCAATACTCAAGCGCACATGGTCGTATTGTGGCTGATTTAGGTAATCTAACAACACATCAAACTCGGGATGCTGGGTGACTGATGCTCCCAGTAAGCCAATCCGGTCTGTTACCTTTAATCCCCGTTCTATAGCTGGAATCAAAGAATCGATCGCGCTAGGAGTACGAAATGGTAAAGTGAGGTAACTGGCCAGACAGAAGCGACACATCTCTGGACAACTGCGCACCACTTCTACCATGTAGATGTTTTCCCAAGCGGCTTTTTCGGTGACCACTGTGGAAGCAGACAGGGTATTGCCCCGATAGGTCTGTTTAGATACCGTGGTAGGAATCTGATCAGACACTGGTTGAATGGATGCGATCGCACTCGTTAGGTCATGGTAGGTTACCTGATATAGACTGGGTATATAGACTCCAGGGACTTGGGCCAGATGCTGCAGTTGAGTATTACGTTCAGCAGTGCGAACCTCTTGATAAGCATCGATAAAATTATCTAGCAGGATTTCCCCATCTCCGAGCAAAATCACATCAAAGAAGTCAGCAAAGGGTTCTGGATTAGCGGTTAACACGGGACCGCCACCAAACACTAGGGGATGGCTAGAGTCCCGTTGTGCTGAGTATAGGGGTATCTCCAAAAATTCCAATCCCCCTAAGATATTGACATAATCCAATTCCCATGATATAGAATAACCAAGTAATTCTGGCTGTCTCGGTAATGGCTCATGGTAATCCGTGAACAAGCGGCTGACCATTAGGTCAGGGCGCAAGGCTAGAGATGCCCACACTATCTGATAGCCGAGACTAGTAATACCGATGTTGTATTGATTAGGAAAGGCAAAAATAGTAGGAATAGCATGGTCGTCAGGAGTGGCTGGTGTAAACAGAAGACGCTCGGAGGAAAATACCACAGGGTTTAAAGAGGACGAATAATGTTGAAGAATAGCAAAAAATAAGGTTTAGTTTAATATTTTCATTATGCTTGGTTCATGAGTAAGCATATGGGCTACAGATGGTGCTACTTGAGGTGCCGTCAGCTGTCAGCAGTCAGCTTAATGCTTAAGGGAACGGAGTTGCCGAACTAGCCGGTTTCCTTCAAATTGCTATGGGTTCAGCCAGTGAACTTGAAGATCAGCTGTTACGGGCAGAAGATCTTAACTTAACTATTAGCCAAAGACTATGAATCCCATCTCAGCAGAGGTAACTCAGATCAAACGAATGCTTACCTGTTTTATTCAAAAGCTAATAGCTGTTCGCTGATAGCTGAATGCTGACCTAGTACGTATAAATCCGGATTTTACCCAAGCAGAAGGAAAAAAGTGACAGATCCACTAAATAAAGATTTCAAGCCCTAAAATAGACAACAAGTTATAAGACAAAAAGTTATGGCTGCTTTTGTATTGCTAAGGAGTTGATGTGTCAATATTTTCCCCGAAGCCCCAAGATCGACATAGTCACAACCCTCCGAATCCCTCAAAGAAACTGACGGAGAAATCGGATTTGAATGGGAGTGTTGCGTCTAATGATGGCAAGCACCCCTCATCAAAGCCAAGACGGCGGAAGCGGTCGAGGGTAGTTGCCCAAACTCTAAACGGAATCAAGCGTGTATCTAGTACGGTTATCAAACCGCTAATCGGACCAAAAGCAATTTATCGTCGCTCCTGGTTTTGGATCGGACTAGGGGTCAGTGGCAGTGCGATCGCATTGGGTTGGGGTTGGCAAAAGCTAGAAAGCTCTCTGCCAGATTCTACTAAGGATGTCTTGACCTATGTTCGAGATGGCACCATCACGATTAAAGCTGCCGACAGCACTATTATCCAGCAAATTGGGCCAGCTAGCCATGAGACCCTCAAGATTTGGGAAATACCCGAAACCCTGAT
>NZ_JAAHIE010000388.1:0-4234 GCF_010671945.1 Moorena sp. SIO4E2 | reverse complement strand
CAAGCCAACCGAAGCGACTGGAGCGTAAAGCGTTCTATTTCACGGAATATATTCAACAAGAATTGCCCAAATACGTTTCCAAAGAAGTACTGGGTAAGAAAGGGCTGACCATTGAAACTACAATTAATTTAGAGTGGCAAGATGCCGCTGAAACTGCTGTCCAAAAGACCATGAAAACCTATGGTCGTTACCAGCGGTTTGGACAAGCTGCACTAGTTGCCGTGGATCCCCGCAATGGTCAGATCAAAGCCATGGTCGGGGGTAAGGATTTTAATGACCTAGATAGCAATAATTACCTCAATCGGGTCACCCAAGCTCAGCGTCAGCCTGGTTCTACATTCAAAACATTCGTGTATGCCGCAGCACTAGCAACAGGGATGTCTCCCTATAAAGGCTACATGGATGCGGGGTATATAGTAGATGGTTACGAACCTAAAAACTACAGTGAGAGATTCCGGGGTTCGATCTCAGTGCGGGATGCCCTGATTTCTTCGGTGAATGTGGTAGCCGTCAAAACCCTAGTGGATGTGGGCTGGGAGCCGATTATCAAGCTGGCTCAAAAAATGGGGATTAAATCCAAACTCCATCCCACCTACTCCCTCGCCCTAGGAGCATCTGAGGTAAACCTGTTAGAACTCACCAGTTCCTATGGCACCTTAGCCGCCCAAGGCATTCACCACGATGCTCATGGAATTCGCCGCATTATTGACCAGCACGGTAACGTGATTTACGACCACAAACTCGAGGGTGAGCGAGCTATTGATGCAGAAACAGCAGCCATTGTGACCTGGATGCTCAGGGGTGTGGTTACCGGGGGTACCGGGACAGCGGCTCAAATTGGACGACCAGCAGTTGGCAAAACCGGCACTACGGATGATGCCCGTGACCTCTGGTTTGTGGGCTATATTCCCCAATTAGTAGCTGGGGTTTGGTTAGGTAATGATGATAACAAGCCTACCAGAGGGTCTAGTGCAACTGCTGCTGCCACCTGGCGTCGGTTCATGTTGGAGGTAATCGAAGACTTAGACCGTGAGTCCTTTACTGAGCGCCCCAGGAAGTTATCAGGTCGGGAAGCTACCATTGAAGCTCAGCCGATTAAACCCAAACGAGTTATTAACAAAAAATTTGTTCCCACTACCGTTACCGCTTCCACAACTCGGTCAAGGAGAAGAACTAGTTCAAGACGAGGTAGTTCAACTAGAAGAGCCAGTTCTACACGGCGGCGTAGTAGTCGGGTCAGGGTGTCTAGGAAGAACTCTCAACCCAAACGGTATTACCGTCGCAAAGCTACAACTAAACGGTCTTATCCCCGTAAAAGTACCACCAGACGCTATACGCCTAGAAACACTGCCCCGAGACGACGGTCAGCACCAGCCAAGCGCAGGTATGCACCAGCACCAGCAAGGCGCAGACCAGCACCAGCACGAGCAAGGCGCAGGCCAGCACCAGCACCCAGAGTTGCTCCCAAACCGGTGGCTCGTCCTAAGCCTCAACGCAGGCCAGCAGGAGGTCCGTTAGCTCCCCCAGCAGCTAGAAAGTAGGTGCTGTTAGCCGTCAGCGGTCAGCGGTCAGCGGTCAGCCATCAGCGGTCAGCGGTCAGCCATCAGCGGTCAGCGGTCAGCGGTCAGCGGTCAGCGGTCAGCGGTCAGCGGTCAGCGGTCAGCCATCAGCCGTGGGCTTTTGGCCCACGCTGCGCGAACAGCTTTGTGGCACAGGCTTCGACCCTGTGACCTAAGCCATAAGCTGAAAGCTGAAAGCTGATAGCTCAATACTGAAAGCTGAAAGCTGATAGCTGAAAGCTGAAAGCTGATAGCTGATAGCTGATAGCTGATAGCTAAATACTGATAGCTTACGGTATCGAAGCCATCATGCTGGATGGTACGATAACGGAAATACCAGAAAATCTAAACCGGCTATGTATGTATTGATGGAAGCAGGCAGTTTTCCCTTGTGGTTTACCCTAGTGTATGTTGTGGGTTTTGTGGCAGCAGTTGTGATTGGCTCCATTGCCTGGTACAACTCTAAACGTCCTGCTGGTTGGGAAGGGTCAGAAACTCCTAATTGGGTACCAAAGATCGATTCAGAGGATAATTCTAAGGGAGAGAGCTAGCTAAACCGGAGTAATTTGGTTGGGAAAACCAGAAGATTTGACTGAAAAAGAGCCCTGACTTCAACACGGTAAGTTAGGGTTCTTTTTCAGCACTACTAGGGTAATCAGGCCACTGGTCAGAATTTGTTGGTATCTTAGAGATGTCTTACTAAATTCCGATCATGACCGGAGCTGCTGAAACTAAGAAAAAAGGCAAGTCACTCCCGCCAACACTAATCATCAGGTTGGGAAAGTTTGTCTGGACAACTCTCTGGCAAATGATGATGTCGAAGCTGGCTCCACGGAATAATTCTGGAGAGTACATTCGCCCTGCCAGCGAGTTTAGGAATTTTATTGGGACAGAAGCAGAGAATCCTTACCAACCGGAAGCAGGACGCTACTGTCTTTATGTAGGACTCGGTTGTCCTTGGGCCCACCGCACTCTAGTGGTAAGGGCACTCAAAGGACTCCAAGACTCAATACCGGTATTCATTGCCTCTCCTTCTTCCAATCAGGGGATTTGGGTATTTAATCAGCAGCAGGAAGGCTGCGACACGCTTCCTGAGCTTTACGAGCTGGCAAAAACAGGCTACAACGGTCGTTGCACAGTTCCAGTGCTGTGGGATAAACAGAGCAAAACCATTGTCAACAATGAGAGTGCAGAAATTATAGTAATCCTGAACTCACAGTTCAATGAGTTTGCGACTAATCCTACCCTAGACCTTTATCCAGAGGAACTGAAGGAAACCATTGATGTGTGGAATGAGACTATCTACCACGCTGTGAATAATGGAGTCTATCGCTGCGGTTTTGCCCAGACCCAAGAGGCTTATGAGAAAGCTTGCGACCAGCTATTCACAACCTTGGATAAGATTGATCGAGCCCTAGAGACCAGTAGATACCTGTGTGGGGATAGGGTAACTCTGGCAGATGTGCGTCTATTTACCACTCTGTTCCGTTTTGATGTGGTCTATTATGGATTGTTCAAGTGCAACCGTTTCAGAATTCAGGACTACAATAACTTAGGCCCCTACCTGCGTGACTTGTATCAGCTTCCTGGAGTTGCCGATACTTGTAGCTTGGAGGATGTCAAGCGCGATTACTACGGCAATCTGTTCCCCCTCAATCCAGGTGGAATTATTCCCAGTGGCCCTGATTTGGCTAGCCTCCTTAAACCTCATGGTCGGGAATAGGGAGTAGGGAGTAGGGAGTAGGGAGTAGGGAATCGGGAGTAGGGAATCGGGAATCAGGAATAGTGCGATGCTCCAAAAGAGCCGCTACGCGAACGCATCCAATTTAATCCACACGATAGGGTACCTAAATGAATTGTGATAATTTTTGTTACCTACTCCCTACTCCCGGGTGCATCTCAATGCATGAAATTAGGCAAAAATTCTAATAAAATTCCCACACTCCCCACACTTTCCACACTTCCCTTCTTTTTTACAAATATGAGATGCACCCCGACTCCCGACTCCCGATTCCCGATTCCCGATTCCCGATTCCCGACTCCCGATTCCCGATTCCCTATTCCCTTTTAATACTTAAAAGGATATAATTTTTTTACAGATTGCCGAGATAGAACAACAATCGTTAAAATTCCAATAAGTGTGCCAAATGGTCTGAACCAGCAGAGTAGGCAAGCTATCATAAACGAAAACCAATAATTCTTGCTTTTTCTGAGCATATATCCAGAGAGAATGATAGCAAAAGCAAAGATTTCTCCAAGGATGAAAAGTATGGCACCAGAAATGACTAGCAAATAGCCAGGCAAGTCCGATGAGACATTTCGTGATAACTTAAACCACTCTGACAACTCTCCTGATAAGTCTGCAGGAATTGAGTCAGTTGCGCCAATCATGAACAGACCAAAAGGGATATACAACATTAGTATAAACAGGGAGTAAAATCCGCAAAATCCCCCAAACATGTAGTGAGTCCATGATAAGATAGTTAACTGCTTTTTAGGATTTCTCATAACTAGAAATTAGTCGAATTCCCAAACTTCCCAAACTGTCCCAACTTAGCACACCTCCCATACTTCCCTTCAAGACTCTCTAGGTGAGCAAAAGCCTTAGTATGATGAATGGCGGCATTTCGATTCAATGCCACAAATTTTCCTAGTTTAACTCCCTGCGTCATCAC
>NZ_JAAHIE010000387.1:0-7232 GCF_010671945.1 Moorena sp. SIO4E2 | reverse complement strand
AGGGAAGACAAATTAAGAGCTAACCGCCACCTACGTGCCTCAAAATTGAACTTTTTTGTATGGTTCCGGTGGGTCGGGGCATCCCGGAGACGAAACCTTAGAATAGGGTTTGAAGTTACCGTAAGATCAGGTCGCCTTTTTGGGTTGTAGGTTATGCAGAAAAGGTTTAAAACTATTGTTATAAAGGCGACCTGATCTAAGGTTTCGTCTCTTGCCTTAATCATAAAGTTTTAACTCTTTACCCATAGCCGACTAACCATAAAGGCTGCCCTATTCTTGCGGTAACTTCTGACCGTATCGTTAATAAAGCTTGCCGAACGCGCCCCGCGTGGCCTACGGCCTTGTATCCTAACCAATGGGCGGAGTTGGCAAGAAGCCCACACTGACCTATCGGTTCAGTGTGGGAGTATGTCACGTATTCTGTGGTTATCCCACGGCCAACGGGTTCAAACCGCGTTGGCTTTAACCGCTGTCAATAGACTCCTATATCCCTTGGCTGTCTTAACAGCTGTGGATTTGCTTGATTGGAAGATTTTTTATGTTTAGACACAAGCCCCACCTAAACGGGGATACCCGTTTAGGTGGGGCTTATTGACGCTGAACTTTACCTTTGATTCATCTCAATACCTAGGGAATTGGGATTAACCTTGTCTCCATCACCAACAATCGAACGCATCCCTTCAATGGTTGCTGGAATGCTGCGAGGGTCCATGAACATCACTTTACTACTCTCGCTAGTACCAACTTGCATACCCATATCGATATAATTCTGAGCCAGTAAAAACTGGAGGGCATCACGAGCATTCGGGTCATTATCAAGAGTCTTAGCCACAATTTTGAGAGCCTCAGCAGTGGCTTGTGCCTTGAGAACCTGCTGCTGTCGTTCTGCCTGAGCTTTCAGAACTATTGCCTGTTGTTGGGCTTCAGCGTCCATAATCGCAGCTTTTTTACGGGCTCCAGCATCTAACTCTAGTGCCTCGGCCTTACCTCTGGCAGTGTTAACCGCAGATTCTCGTTCCCCTTCAGAGGTCAAAATTGCCGCCCGTTTACGCCGTTCTGCGGACATCTGTAACTCCATTGAGTCCTGCACTGCCTGAGATGGCACAATGTCCCGCAGTTCCACCCGGGTGACTTTAACTCCCCAAGGATCAGTGGAAATGTCTAATTCCCGCAGTAGGGTTTCATTGATTTGAGAGCGAGCAGTAAAGGTTTGATCCAGTTCCAGTTTCCCCATTTCAGCTCGAATCTGGGTCAGCACCAAATTCTGCATGGCGGAGCGCAGGTCTTCAACCTTATAGTAGGCTTTCTCCATATCCATGATCCGCCAGTACACCACAGCGTCAACGGTAATGGAAACATTATCGGAGGTGATACAAGGCTGAGGTGGCACATCAAGGACTTTTTCCCGAATGGTTTGCTGGAAAACCACCCGCTCAATCACGGGAATGACAAAGTTGAGCCCAGGTTCGAGTTTTTTGCCACTATATTTTCCCAATCGTTCCACTAAGGCTTGGTTTCCTTGATTAATAATCTTGACGGAACCGAAAAGACCTGAACCGCCCAAAGCTAAAAACACAAGCAAAAACCACTGTGACACGCTCTTTCCTCCATTTCTGGTAGTGTTTTACAAATTTGTTGTTAGAGGGGGAGCGGATGGGTGGGGGAGGGCAGAAAACTGATTTAGTCTGATTCTCAAGTGCTTGAAGCTGACTCTATTCCCATCTGCCCAACCTGACTTTTTAACCTATCTTTTGTCAAAAAACAGTGGACTGGGTTAGAAGGGAGACTCCCAACAACTAGTCACTAGGGGGAGTAATAAATCTACCGTTGACTCTATTACCCCATCACCCTATTAACCCATCACTATCCCCTGAACCTGGCAGAGCACCCTTGGTCGATCAACTTCAGTCATGCAATAGGTGATGAGGCACAACAATCAGGGTAGTGCCTTCCCTACGCACTACGTAGACTTTTTGGTTGGGTGCGATCGCATCTGCATAGTCTTCACAACGGGCACGCCATGAGTTGCCTTCATAGAGTACCCGCCCAGTTTGCCCTGGCAGAATTTCTGTCAAGGTTTGAGCTTCCATCGCATCCAAATTTTTGCCCACTCTAGCAGGGGGCATCAGGCGACGGGATAAAAAGACTGAGGCAGTGGAAAGCAGCAACCATAACCCCACTTGTAGGGTATAAGATATGGGCAAAATCGAGATCACAAATGCTACGACCAAAGCACTGATGCCCATCATGAAAGCAACAAATGCTGTTGGCACAAACAGCTCGACTAAGCACAGCATTGACCCGGCAATTAGCCAAAGCATCGAGGAACTTACCATCGGCTCATAATATACAGGGTATGGGGTAAGTAGTTGCGGGTAACTCTAATTTATTTTGTCTGACGTCAGACAAAGATATAGGTTGCTGAGTTATGTTAATTTTCTTGAATCTACTAGACAACTTTGAGAGAAAATGTTTAAAAGCTCAAACAACCCCTCTTGTGACATACTCCTAAACTGAACTCGCCGAGTCAGTGTAGGCTTCTTGCCAACTCCACCCAACGGGAACGGATACAAGGCCGTAGGCCACGCGGGGCGCGTTCGGCAAGCAATATTTACGACACGAGATGCCCCTCCGCGCCGGAACAATACAAAAAAGTTCTATTTTTAGGTAGTAGGTGGCGGTTAGCTCTTAATTTGATTACCCTACTATGTTCATTATAGATGATCACAAAGTATCAAAGTTCTTGTCTGCCATTCATCCCACGCCGACATGCAAGTGGGGACGTGGGGCATAAGCGCGGACCAATGCTAATTTATCTCAGCCGTCTAGAATTTGACCGTATAGCCGTAAATTAACTTCATAGGTATTAGCCGTGGATCGTTATCTTTGGGCAGTTGCTTCTGCTGCCGTAGAGCTACCAGTTGGAGAACAAGTGGCAGACCGCTACCAGGTAGTTGCCCCGCAAATTTGGCAGGATATGCAGCCAGAACTGCCACCGGATTTTCCCGAACAAATCAACGGCCATATCCTTCCTTACCTACGCTTGTATCCCCACTGCCTCCATGTGCCAGAGGTTTATGGGATATGCCAGTTGCCACAGCAACGGAATTTTCTGTCTACACCTGGTCAAGATGTAGTCATTTTGCTAGAAAATGCCCCCATTGATGCCAATGGCAACTTATATCCCTCAATGGAGTCGATGTGGACTTCTGCTACCGCAGTGCGTCAAGTCTATTGGCTTTGGCAAATTTGGGAATTATGGATACCCTTATCAGAATTGGGTGTGGCTTCTAGCCTGTTAGTGCCAACTAATTTGCGAGTTGAAGGGTGGCGGCTGCGACTGCGGGAATTATATCGCGATACAATGGCTGATACGAGTCTATCACCAGTTGTACCGTCTAATGGTCTAGAGGATAGGGGATTTGATACATTGGTTTCCCGAGACTCCCCTGCCGAACCGACTTCTGTGAGTGAACCCTCTGTGGATGCTAGTCTTAAACAGCTAGGAGAGTGCTGGGAAGCTTGGTGTCGCACAGCTTCAGTTTCTGTGGCGGATCCGCTACAAGCTATTGCCCAACACCTGCAAACTGAACACCCCTCCTTAAGTGCGATCGCATCCCAACTTAATCACCTATTACTTGAGCAAGCTGCTCAGCACCCGTTGCGGTTACAGATTGCTGGTATCACCGCAACTGGTTCAAGTCACAGCCACAATGAAGACAGTTGCTATCCCACTAAGGCTGACTTGATTAAGCACCCAGAGCAACCCCAAGACCCCTTGATTCCCCACCTGTCGATTATTTGTGATGGCATTGGTGGTCACGAAGGGGGGGAAATTGCTAGTCAGTTAGCACTACAGTCGATTAAATTACAGGTTCGGGCATTACTGGCTGAGTTGAACGAAGATCCGGAGCTGATGACACCAGAACTGGTAACTGAGAATCTATCAGCAATTATCCGGGTTGCTAATAACATGATTTCTTCTCGCAACGATCAACAAGAACGAGAATCCCGGCGTCGCATGGCTACCACCTTAACCCTAGCGCTACAACTACCCCAAATGGTGAATACACCAGAAGGGAAAACCAATGGTCACGAAATCTATATCGCTAGTGTAGGAGATAGTCGTGCTTACTGGCTTACTCCCGACTATTGCCAGCAGCTAACTGTGGATGATGATGTGGCTACTCGGGAGGTCAAGCTTGGTCGTAGTCTTTATCGACAAGCGTTGCAGCGATCTGATGCACAAGCACTCACTCAAGCCTTAGGGACAAAGGAGGCTGAATTACTTCGTCCCACTGTGCGACGCTTTATTTTGGAAGAAGATGGCTTGCTGCTGCTGTGTTCCGATGGCTTGAGCAACAACAACTTGATTGAAAAATTTGGTCGAGATTTACCCGAAAAAGTCAATAGCCACCGACTTTCCGTGGAATCGGCGGCTGAGTCTTTAATTGACCTGGCCTTTAAACATAATGGTCAAGATGACATTTCGGTGGTGCTAACATACTGTGCTGTCTCTCCCCAATATCCGACAGTGCTAAATTTGGGAGACATCTCTAGCTCTAAAGAACTACAGGTGGTTAATCTGGGGCAGCAAACCGCTCTGACTCCATCACTACCAGCGGAAATAACCACAACCAATGATAATAAACCCGAAACCACCCGCTCATACCGGGATTGGATAAGAGCCTTGTTTGGGCTGCTGGGGGTAGTCGGTATACTAGTTGGTGCTGGGGCTATTTTACTGACTACCCAATGGATACTAGCTCCTGAGGGCTTCCAGAAAATGCGCGATCGCTTTTTACCATCACCCGATCCAAATCTACCACAGTCTTCACCTACCGAGCAGGAGCTCCCAGACAACTAAGGGTGAAACTAAGGGTGAAAAAACCTTACATTATAATTTTCACCGATAATCACCGGCATCAGACCAGGGAAGCAATTCCAATAAACCTAAATTTTGTTGATGCTCACAACTGTGCTAAATGTAAACAACCCACTCTGTGAGACAATAAGAAGGTTGCCTGAGCCCACCCTAGCTTAGGTAAGGGATGTCCGTATAATAGTTAGAGTTACTTATATGAAAGTTGGCGATCGCGTCCGAGTCAAAGAATCAGTTGTGGTATATACCCATCCCGAACACAGAAATAAACCTTTTGATATTAAAGGTCTCGAAGGGGAAGTTACCGGAATAATTTCTGAGTGGCAAGGTAGGCCCGTCAGCGCCAATTTACCAATACAAGTCAAATTTGACAAAAAATTTAAAAAAGTTCACTTCCGTGAAGATGAACTAGAAATTATCCCCTAGGCGGCTATATTATTAGCTAATACTATAGAAACCAATCATAATCACCATCACAGGGATTTTTAAACAGGTCTGCACGGATAGGATTAAGTTAGATTCTTACTGTATCTATTGATATCTATTACTATCCGTGTTTACTTTAATTAGTTAAACCATCTTTTAAGATAATAAGCTAGACTTGTAGTCTAATCTACCTCTGAGTTGCGGCGACTGAACCAACGAAAAATGTTGATGTCACCGCGCATTTTTTCTAATTCCTCTTGATGGCTTTGTGCTGTAAAATAATACCACTGGCAATAGTCTTCAAATTCTTGTCGATGCTCTACTTCCTGGCTAAAGTCATAAGCTAGCTGGTAAGTGGCAAACATATCGGCTGCTGGTGGTGGTGCTGGGACAATCCGTTGGAATTCTTCTGGCATAGTAACTAGGCAAATAATCAAGGATAATATTTCAGCAATAATGTCATACCCAACCACGAATGCGATAAGCGACTATACCAATGTATTCCTTGATAGCACGGGTAATCCTAGACAATTGCTCAGCATTTGGCAGAGAATGTAGCAAAGCAGCTTGACTACTGCTGCTAGGTTCATCCAGTTCATGTTGGGACACTAGAAAATCTGTTGGTGCTGGGATCACATCAATACCCTGACGCCGGAACACTAGGACAGAACGAGGCATATGGATGGCTGAAGTTACCAATAATACCTTGGGAAAATCCCGCTGATCCAAAATTTTCCGCACATTGACCGCATTTTGGTGAGTGTTTAAAGACCTAGACTCTTGAATGATAGCGGCTCTTGGAACACCCAGGTCTTCTAGAATCTGTGCCATGTCTTCTGATTCAGGAGCCAACCGTTGTGAGGATTGACCAGACTCGGAAGAAAGTCGTTGGCTAGAGTTATTACTACTGGAACCCCAAACAATCCGACCACCAGCAGGAATCACCCAGGGAGCTTTCCCTTCACGGTATAGCTGAGCACCATAGAGAACGCGATCGCCTGCTTCATCCACTTCTGGAGTAGGTCGTGGTGGAAAAGGTGGTTTAGTCGCTCCCCCCAAGATCACAATCGCATCAGCCTCAGGTAATTCTGAATTAGGAATATATTGCCACTCCAGAGAGCGTATTAAGCTGTTAGTCACCCAAGTATTACTTGAGACCAACAACACAATTAATGCTAAAGCCACCGGTATCGGAACCCAGCGAGGGTTGCGCCACGACATTACTAAAGCTACTACCAGTAGCACACAAGCCAGGCCCAAGGGATACAGAAAGAGTGGCAATAGCTTTGAGAGAAATAGAAACATGTTAGATTTTAGTTCTTAGTCAGAAAGTACTCAATCCAAAGCAAGTTCTTCTAGATTAGCCCTAGCTTAAATCTCTTGGTATTTTCTTTTGACCAATAAGCAATAATTAATTACTCTTGCTTAACGTCTAAAAAATCTACTAATAGGATTGAGTGACCCTTCTGAGCGGCTCTTTTCTCTAGCTTGTCGTTCTTGTACAGCTAAACGGATGCCCGTTAAGTCAGAACTACCTTCCTCGGTATACTCTGCTTGCTGGGGTTGTGAGTCCCTGGGTTTGTCTGGGTGGTGCCACCAGTCAACTATCAAACCACCGGCGAAAGCGCCAATGCCACCAAATAGTAAGCTGAATTCGATTGGGTATCCCAGAAAGGCAAGGGCTAAGATAAAAAACACCAAAATTTGAAGCCCGCTTAAAAAACCGTCTTTCTTACCGTTCATGTGATTAAATATAAGGTATGTAGCTGTTTTGTTTCTAGGTTAGAGGTTAGAGGTTATAGGTTATAGGGACTAGCTCGCGACCATCCCTTTGCCGCTTATCCTGTTATTTAACCTTCCCCCTGTGCCATATCAACGCATTATATTTTACCAAAGCCAATTAAACTAAAACGATTAGTCACAA
>NZ_JAAHIE010000386.1:0-7256 GCF_010671945.1 Moorena sp. SIO4E2 | reverse complement strand
ATATCGGGTACTGCAAGCTAGAATCAATCATTAAATGCTAAAGATTGCCTTAGAGGTATATGCTATTACCTAATGGCTCCATCATTATAACTGGGTATTTATTGCTGTTGGTCTAAGTGACCCCACTCTAAAACCTATATAAAACCTAAGGTATTAATTACCATTATCTCCCTATTGTGATTAATTGTGGATCATCCTCTACCTAAAACCCCAATATTGACATCTTTTTGGCCTCCCCCAGATCTGTCTCTTGCTGCCTTTGTCGCCCCTAATGCTGTAGTTATGGGTCAGGTGTCCGTAGCTGCAGGAGTTAGCATTTGGTATGGTGCTGTAGTCAGAGGTGATGTGGAGCGCATCGAGATTGGCGATCGCACTAATATTCAAGATGGCGCAATTTTACACGGAGATCCCGGCAAGCCAACAGTTTTAGAAGACCATGTCACTGTTGGTCATCGCGCTGTCATTCATTCAGCATATATTGAACAGGGTAGCTTGATTGGTATTGGAGCAGTGGTACTAGATGGGGTTCGTGTCGGTCATGGTAGTATCGTGGGCGCTGGAGCTGTGGTTAGCAAAGACGTTCCTCCCCTTTCCCTGGTAGTCGGTGTCCCTGCCAAAAAATTACGGGATGTTTCGGAGGCTCAAGCCGCTGAACTGATTGAACATGCACGGCACTATGAAAAGTTGGCTCTAGTTCATGCCGGTAAAGGCACAGATTTAGGATTTAGTGTAACCTAATACTTCGCTGCCGTTGGCCCAAACCCGGAACAGAGAACTTCCGATCCCGGAACAATGGACAATAATTGAGAAAAACACGATCACAAAAGCCCTGTATCGCTTTTTACCGATTCCTTACCAATTAGTCAAGTGTGGGTAACATTGATTAACTTTGGTTAAGTTTTACCAAGAACCGTCCAAGGTCTTGGACAAATGGGTGATCAGGTTACTGAAAAATTAACTAAAAAAAATTGACCCATAGGTGCGACTATATTAATAAACAACTACGTACCGTCCGGTACAGGGCAGACAAGCTGAGGGAGGTTACCCCTCTAGCTTGGTAGGAGTGATATTACTTAGTCACAGCAACTTTTTCAACCAACAAGCCCACTCCTTGTAGGGGTGGGAGGTTAAAAAAACTTCAAGCATTATAGGGAGGACACTAGAACCATGGATTTACGTCTATTAATAGTCTTATTGCCTTTACTCCTGGCACTAGGCTGGGTAGTTTACAATATTGGTGCGATCGCTCTCAAACAAGCTCAAAATTATTTGAATAAATCTTAATAAATCGCGCGTCAACCAATTGAGCAATAGCACCTTTGCACAAAAGCTTAATAGCCAGCTGTTCCTTGACACTCCCCGCCCTATAAGAGCGGGGATTCTTTAATCAACGACCCAACGTGGCTCTTCCAGACCGGAATCAGGAAGAGTAGAGGTCGGATCTCCTAAAGCGTTTGGATCGATGATCCAGGTTCCTGTATGCCCTACAGTACCCAAAGCTCTTTTTAGAATATTGATAGCTGCATTATGATCGCGTTCGCGTAGCGTCGCCTTCGGCGAATCCAACACACACCCGCATGAACATGCATGAGTTCTAGTAGATAGCGATTTTTTGACAACTTCACCACAGTTTGAGCAATTTTGGCTAGTATAAGCAGGATTAACGGCTACCGTTTGCCTAGTAAACTTTTGTCCAAAATACTCTAACCACCTTCTAAATTGATACCAACCTGCATCATTAATAGACTTAGCAAGACAATGATTTTTGACCAAATTTTTCACCCTTAAATCTTGCCTTCGGCACGCTTCGCGAACGTAAGCGACCACGTCGTTAGAGTGGATTACGCAACGGGCGAGTCTCTTCGCATGTTCTTCACGTTGCCTACTTATTTTAAGGTGCGTCCTACCTAACCTATTAATGGCGCGCTTACGGTTAGCTGTTCGCGAAGCGTGGCCTACGGCCTTGCCTTTCTTTTTACGAGAAACTCGGCGCTGATAAAACTTCAGCCGCTTCTCGCCCTTACGATAAAATCTTGGATTTGGTTCTGTGTTTCCCTTAGAATCTGTGTAGAATTCTTTTAGCCCTACATCTAATCCAACGTTGGTATGTGAGGGATCTAGAGATTCCTTAATATCAACTTTGACACAGAATTGAACATAATAACCATCTGCGCGACGTACTAATCTGACTCGCTTGATCAATTTATGGTCGTAACGCCACAATTACCAGGTTCCCTTTAGTTTTAGTTTTCCGACTCCTTTTTTGTCTAAGAATTTTATCGACTTAGTATCAGGTGAGAGTCTCCAGCCCGATGTCTTGTATTCAACTGACCGGGAGAACTTTTTAAACTTGGGGTAACCCTTTTTACCAGGGACTTGTTTTTTACATTTATCGTAAAACCTAGAAATTGAACTATAAGCTCTTTCCACTGAAGCTTGGCAGGCATGAGAATTTAAGTCTTTAACAAAAGGATATTCAGATCTCAGCCACGTGTTATAGCGATACAAGTCTTTTTGTCCTATACCTTTATTATCCATCCAGTAACGGATGCACTTATTTCGGACGAATTGACCAGTGCGTATCGCCTCATCAATGGCGGCATACTGAGTTTTATTCCCCTTGACCTTAAACTCTAAAACTATCATTTTGACGTGGAACAACTCTACGTCATATTATAGCACAAAAAGAAATAAAGCCGTCCTAGAAGGACGGGGCTTGAAACCCAATTTTTTGGTCAAAAGGAGGATACAGCTGGTTTGCTTGCGCTATTGAGCAATGTTATTTTTGGCAAATTAGTGGCTCTGAACTCAATAGATAATCTAGAAAAGTACCAGCAACAATCGATAGTTGTTTGCTACGTGGATAGACAGCATACCAGTAACGCTCGATCGGAAAGTGTTCTACATCCAAAACCACCAGCTCAGAGTTAACCCCTTCTAAAATTAAGGTATGACGAGATAATATAGAAATTCCTAAACCCCCTGCGATCGCTTGCTTAATTGCCTCATTACTACCCAAATCCAGCCGCACCTTTGGTGAAATCTGGTGGTGATCGAACAGTTTTTGTACAGCTTTGCGTGTTCCCGAACCAGGCTCCCTCATAATAAAGGTTTCTTGAGCTATACGTTTAAGGGGGATATTTTTTTCCTGAGCTAGAGGATGATCGACCCGTGCGATCACAACCAGGGGGTTTTCTTGGACTGGTTTATAGCAGGTCTCCTGGTTTTCTGGAAGCTGACTCATTATGTATAAGTCATCTAGATTCTCACTGAGACGACCAAGGATGTATTCGTGGTTGGTGACTTGGAGAGAAATATCAATGCCTGGATAACGCTGGCAAAACGGACCGAGTAAACGAGGAATAAAATATTTAGCAGTTGTAATCACTGCTAAGCGCAGACGCCCCTGTTTTAAACCTTTGAGATCTGCCACTTTCATCTCAAACTGGTCTAAATTCTCAAAGATATCGCGGCAGGTTTTAACTAGTGCCTCACCAACCTGGGTCAGGTAGATTCGCTTACCTACCTGGTCAAACAGAGGCATACCAACAACTTTGGTTAGCTGCTTCACCTGCATAGAGACAGTGGGTTGGGTGAGAAACAGTTCCTCTGCAGCTCGTGTAAAGCTGTGGTGCCGAGCGACTGCTTCAAAGACCCTTAACTGATGCAATGTGGCTTGCTTCAATGATATTACTCCTATGAGGATATAGATCTTAGTCTTTGACAGTCTTTAAAGTCAGGAGTAGGGAGTGGGGAATGGGGAAAAGAGAGTTTCATAGTGTTCATGGTGGACTTTTTTCCATGGTAGCTATTATGAATCTTTGGTACGTATGGGTAAGTTTCTTAAATCTGGTAGTTCTACTAGCTCTTTTTCTGCTTCCTTTACCTTAACTGGTATTCTCAAGGGTTGTGGTTGCTCCTCCATCAGGCAACTCGCTACTGGCAAGCTTTTCTCTAAATCTTCAAGAGGTCTAGGAATCACTGTCACAGCGGTTAGTTCACCAATACGCTGGGCTTCAGCCATTCCAACTTGTAAAGCAACGGCTACATCTGCCACACGACCCCGAATAATGGCAGTACATAAACCCGCCCCAATGGTTTCGTAGGCAGTAAGCTGTACATTGGCAGCTTTGAGCATGGCATCCGAGGCACCAACCATTGCTGGCAATCCCCTGGTTTCTAAAAGACCTAGGGCATGATTACTGACCCGGCTACGATGATTTTGGTTAACTTGATCGAGTAGGTGAACACCGATGGGAAATATCACTTCCAGGTTGGGAAGTGGTCGCGCAATGATTGTCGAAGAGAGCAACTCACCCTCTCGTTGAGCATAATCCTTACCCGATTCCACAGCAATTCTCACCTCAGCGATCGCTCCCCGCACAATGGCAGTGCAGTGACCACTACCAGTTTTTTCATAACCCACAAGGGTAACTTCTGCTGACTTGAGCATGGCGTCAGCAGTACTAACAATTACTGGAAAACTTAGAGTAGAGACTAAACCTAGGGAGGCTTGGTTAAACCGTTTTCTTTTTCTCAAGGGATCGTCAGGGGCAAGCCCAGGTTTGTATAACTCCATCAGACAGAAGACCTCTCTTTGGTTGTCGGCTGTTACTTGTTGGCTTATATCAAGTTTAGAAAGTTAAGTGTAAAGCCGTAACATACAAAGCTCAATCAAGAAGCAGCTAATGCCATTGGAGTAGATGATTGGCATGGGTTTTGTCTGAGAGTGGTGTGCCGACCACCGGTATGATCTAGCATTTCTCAAATAGGTCAGGTACACAGTCGCAGGGTTGGGCGGGAGTAGGGAGTCGGGAGTCGGGAGTCGGGAGTCGGGAGTCGGGAGTAGGGAGTCGGGAAAGGGATCCCCCCTAACCCCCCTTAATAAGGGGGGACCTTAATAAGAGGGGAACGGAAGCCTTAATAAGGGGGGAACGGAAGTGGGAAAAAATCCTGTTTACCTCATTACTACGAAAACCGCTATAACAATAATTTATAACTATAATTAATTATATTAATAAAACTGGAGGCGAAACTGCTAGGACAACTAACTATAGAGCGTTACATTGAGGCATATGGGGTGGCTGTTGGCTTGACACTCCCAACCTATGTCGTTCTAGCTATCCCAATGGCGTTCCTGCTAGTCTCGCAACTAAACCCCAATAAATAGGTATAAAACGGTATTTAACTGTACAAAACCGACATTGACATTTTGCTAGCGCTAGAGTATAGTCAAGAAAGAAGACACAGCAGTTGACGATGCCAAAGAAAGTGGGCTATCCCAAGAGACTATCGACTCAAATTGTCCCCGTGGTGGGGATGAGTAAGTCGGTAGAGTTTGAGTTGTTGCAGGTAATGAAAAAACTAGGTGTCGTCAGGGCTGAGTCTTACAACAAACTCGGAAGCATTAACCATTGGGGACTGGACTGGAAAAAGGCTATCCCGGAAGTGAAGAGCTTCAGGACTCCCGATACCTTGGGGCTACCTGCTAAGTTAATGGATTGGACTATTAATGATGTAGCGAAAGCCATTACAGCGAGCCAGGCGGCCTGTACCGATGCGGTAATCAAGAAAATCTACAAACGATTTCCGGGGAAGGACAATCAAAAGACCAGAAAAGAACTTTGCTTTCAGCTTAAGACCTTAGCATTTATGGACAGTCCACTCCTTCACCGACTGATCAGAAAGGAGTTTCAGCGAGGACATTCTTGGGTCAAAAATCAGATAGTTTATCAACAAGTAGGCTATAAGTGCAGAAGGCTCTCCCGCAACACTTATCAGTTAGAGCTAGCTGGATTAAGAAGAGGAAAAAGAAACAGAATAATCGTCAGATCTAATCGCCAAATAAGTGGGCAGATTAGATTAATCCACAATCAAACTTTACAAAGATTTGAGATTCACTTCTTAGTAGACTATGGAACCGTAGAAGTACCCGCCAACCGCCGTCCTGTTGGGATAGATAAAGGGTACACAGAGGCTTTCTATGACTCAGATGGCCAAGGGCATGGTTTGAACTTGGGCAAGGCGACTACTGAAAAGTCCGACCGTATTTGTGCCAAGAATCGTAATCGAGGGAAGCTTTGGGCAATACATAGAAAACTGGAAAAACTAGATCCAGTCAAATCGGCTCGAATACTAAAAAATAATTTAAACCGAAAGACAGAAAATAAGCGCTACAGACAGAATCAGTCAGAGCTTACAGCAATAATAGGAGCTGCTTCTAAATCGCTGTTTAATGGCGAATCACTCTTAGTTTTTGCGGAAGATTTAACACAACCAATCAAAAATAAACGCCAGTCCAAGGCGATGTCTCGCAAGCTCAATAGTTGGATGAAAGGAGTAATGCGGGATTCGTTACAGAAATGGGCTAATTGGACTGGGTCGGTTGTGAAAGAAGTCCAGCCTAGTTACACGTCGCCAATTGACTCCGTGACCGGAACCCTTCTGGGGAAAAGAAGCGGGGACAGTTTTACCAGATTTAATGGGGTCGTGTTGCAGGCTGACCATAATGCTGCCAAAAATATCCTTGACAGAGGTACGGATCAGGAAATCACCCGGTACATGGTTAAAACCGAGGTACAGGCAGTATTGTTGCGTCGTACCGCGCGTTTCTTGGAAGGAATGGGACTTAGTTTACTTGATGCAATCGAGCTTGGATTGCTTAATTGCAAGCATAGCAAAACTAAGGCTTTTAAGGAACTCCTGGTCGAGATGCCAGGAACGCCTAGACAGATGAGTGGGAGGCTTGACTCCAATTGCTGACTACCACTCCTCCCTCAGGCAACAATAAATTGCACCTTGACCGTTTTATACCGGATTATCCAGATTAATGACGGTTTAAGAGTATCTCATCAAAGTTCTCACAATTGGCTTTCGAGTCCTTTTGTCTATAGCAGCAGGAAATTTGGCGTTGCTGAATTAAGGAATGAATGCGCGATCATCTGGTTTTATTAAAGCCCCCGTGGGTCCCCCAATTCTGGGGGACTTGTCTTGATGCAATAGCGAGTGGGGGAAACCCCCAAGACCGCGCTGCATCGCTTGAGAGTTTTGTTCCCCCACCGGTGCGCTTTCCGTCGGCGAATTAAATTCGCCACGGGTCGCACCGCAAAATTGGGGGGCTAGGGGGGCAAAACCATACCCATAATCAGCAACGCCGGAAATTTAGATTAAATCACAGATAATTAAACCCTTGTTTATTTGATAGCGCTTATCCTAGTAATAAGTTATACTCACCTCTTGCCCCATTCTCAATAAGC
>NZ_JAAHIE010000385.1:0-7278 GCF_010671945.1 Moorena sp. SIO4E2 | reverse complement strand
CTCCTGAAGGGGTCGGGTTTTCACCGCCATCCAAACAGTCAGTTAGGTTTGAAGGTTTTTTAGTCCTTCTTTCCCCCAGCTCATACCCCTTATGTAATAAGGCTCTTAGCTGGAACGAGCCGCACTTGAATAAAGCATATTATACAGCGTTTTTCATAACTATGAGGTAAACAAGTTTTTTTTCCTGTTCCCTGTTCCCTGCTCCGAAGTCCCTGCTCCGAAGTCCCTGCTCCCTAAAACCGATAAGTTTGTACCTCACCGAATTTAAAACCGCTGTAAGTGATTAACCGGACTTAATATCATTTCATTAGTAGTGAGTGGTTAGTGGTTAGTGGTTAGTTAACCTTCTAGTAACCTACTAACCACTCACGAATAACTTACTCCTCTAAATCTTCGTTACTAGCAAAACTACCACCGCTTACGGTTACCAGGTCAATTTGTTGACGGTAATAATCCACACTCTTGACTTGGACTTCGACGCGATCGCCTAATCGATAGGCAGTGCGATTTTTGCGACCGACTAGGCAGGCGTGACGGGAGCGATACTCGTACCAGTCATCCTTGAGAGAGCTAACATGAACCAATCCTTCTACTAACAAGTCTTCAATTTCGACAAAAAAGCCGTAGGATTGAACCCCAGTAATCAGACCGCTGAAGATATCTCCTGTACGCTCTTTCATCTGTTCAGCTTTCTTTAAGCCCTGTAAATCCATCTCTGCATCCATGGTGATTTTTTCACGGTCATTGAGATGGGGAATTAATGTAGTTAACTGATTTTCTAACTCTTGGTGAATTTCTGGTGGTAAAACATTCCAGTTTATATTACCTTGACAGCTGCTATGATTCAGATTTACCCGGTCTTTGGAACGGGTAGAACGACGGTCTCTTCCTTTTTCAAATACCAAATGCAGTAACTGTTGTACCCATAAATCCCCATAGCGCCTCAGTGGTGATACTCCGTGAGTATAGCCAGTATCCAATGCTAGACCAAAGTGCGATCCTGGTTTAGAACTATAACCTGTTGGTTTTAAGGTTGATAACAACAAATAGATCAATACTTTAGGTGCTATGGATTTGGCAAATAGCTGGGTAAAGCCTTGATAGTCTTGAGGGGTAATAGTTTCCTCTTGCTCAAGCTGCATATCATGCTCTAGATTCATGCCCAACCTCATCAAATCCTGAAGCCCATCCCAATCCGGTAGCCCCTGGACACAGTAAATCCCTGGCAAAGTTAGGGCTTGGATGTGGGTAGCTATTGCTTGATTGGCTAAGATCACTAATTCCTTCAACAAAGACTGCATTGGTACTGTTGAAGAAACCTCCAGAGCCCCCACTCTCCCTTCATCTTTATAGGGGTATGGAATCTGGGACAAATTTAGGTCAAAGGCACCCCGCTGCTTTCGTTGCGCCCTGACTGCTGGACTCAAGGTAAAAAACAGTTCCTTGAGTATGTCCACCACAGGTGCCAATTCTGAGTCAGCTTCCTCATGTCCCCCCAGAAGGGATTGAGCCTGCTCATAACTGAGCTGGTAGTGTACCTGGGTTATGGACGGTTGAATCTGATATTCTACTACCTTACCAGCTTCGTCTAGAGTGAGTAGTACGGAGATGGTTAAGCGGTCTTGACCTGGTACTAGGGAACAAAGCTGGGTAACGGCGTCCGGTAGTAAAGGCAATATCACATCGGACAGATAAACTGCTGTACCCCTTTTTCTGGCTTCATCCGCCAAGGGAGAGTCTGGAGGGACAAAGTAAGCCACATCAGCAATATGTATCCCCAGTTGCCACTGATTTGCTTCAGTTTTTTCTAGAGTAAAGGCGTTTTCTACAACTACCTTTTCTGAGTTAGCTAGCTTATCTTCAATGATAATGGTTAGAACCTTTCGCAAATCTAGGCGCTCGCTATAGTCGGATTTTTTCAGCTTTTTCGGTAAGTTATCAGCGGCTAGAAGTACCTCATCAGGGAAGTTAGAGCGTAAATCGTGCTTGCAACAGACAATGTCGGTGTCAGCGGCATCTTCTGCATCACTTCCTAAAATACGGGCAACTTTTCCAAGGGGAGGGTTTTGTCCTAGGGGGTAGCGTAGCACTTCTACATGAACCAGATGCTCCACTGCTTTTTGTAAGATTTCCTGATCTGGTTCAAGATCTAGTTCAAACAAGAGTCGGTCATCAAGGGGAAAGGCTCGGTAACCATTACCAGTTTCCTTGACTCGCGCTAGCACTGAAGGATTTACCCGTTCCAGAATTAACCGCACTTCTCCTTCAGGAGAGCGGCGTCGGCTACCTTCTTTGGTAACTTTGACTAGGACGCGATCGCCATTCCAGGCAGTACTCAGATTACTCTCCCGAATGTAAATATCATCGGCTCCCTCGACTTCTTGGATGGCAAAACAAAAGCCTTTACTGGAACACCGCAGCTTGGCTTCCACCACGTCTTCTTCGTAAACACGCCGATACCTGCCGCGATCTTTAACCAGAATTCCTAATTTTTCCAGTACATCCAGGGAAATCTGGAGTTTTTTGAGACTGTCTTTGTCTTGGCAACCAAGTTTTTTTTCTAAGACTTTGGGTGCCACTAGTTTATCATCAGTAAAATTAGAAAGTAATGTAGCGATTGAAAATTCCATCCAACAATCCTTTTCGTCTGATCGTGGTTTTTGCTTGTTGCCCTTAAGAGCATGCGATCGCATTGGTAGGACAGTCCCTGATGCGATCGGGTCATCGGCTGAACATTGAAAGGCAAGCCAGGTGTACACTTCTCCAGCAGCAGAGAATAGTGCATCAGTAATCCCGGGTAGCTGAACTTGTTCCACCCCTTGTGTTTCTTTCCCAGGAAAGGGTATCCACTGATGGTTTGCCTAAACTGGTTAACCGACTCTGTTGTTTTTGTTCCGAAGCAAGACTAAGGTCAGGGTAACTTTTTAGGCTAATGACTCACCTAACAAAGCCTGCGGGATTTTTGAGATTGAGGTTGGTCAATAGCCAGTGATTCAAACGCCATGGCACCTTCTTTGAGTTACGGTTTGAGGAACCTAGGACGATTGTTTCGTTGGCGAAGTTATCATCAAACGGGTAACTAACAGGCAGTTATGTATAAGAAGCAACCGATTCAAAGAGTGAGTTTCTCCAATGCCACCCAGAATATTCGGCTAAAACTCTTATGTTCAGACACTGCAATAATCGGAACCATTACGCTTCCTGGTAACTTAGTCCCCTTGCTTTGCCGATGCTTTAGCCCCTGGGGCAAAAGAGAAGCTAGCCAACGTCTGGTCAGCCTCGGAACTGTGTTCAAATTCCCCAGTTATATCTACTACTAGTCTACGTGACATACTCCTACACTAACTCTTCGAGTTCAGTGTAGGCTTCTTGCCAACTCCACCCAACGGTTAGGATACTCGGCAAGCTTTATTAACGACACGAGATGCCCCTCCGCGCCGGAACAATACAAAAAAGTTCTATTTTTAGCAAGTAGGTGGCGGTTAGCTCTTAATTTCATTACCCTACTATGTTCATTATAGATGATCACAAAGTATAAAAGTTCTTATCCGCCATTCATGTCACGCCGACATGCAAGTTCGGACGTGGGGCATAAGAGCAGATTAAGCTAAAAGGCTACGGACTACATCAGCAGATGACAGCTCTTGTGGAAGATAGTAGGTGTGGGCAACGAGGGGAACTTGGAGGTTTACCCGCCCTCTGATTTCCTATTCCTAGAGCGCCTGGAAAAAAGGAACTTTAGTTGTACTTGGCTGTACTGCTCCACTGGATCAGGAACAGAACAGAAATTCCTTTCTCCTAGGTCTGTTGAAGATTGTAACCACAGAATACTTTCACTAAGATGACCATTTTTGAGCGAGCTTACCAAATATAGTTTTATTGTATCATGTTTTATTGTACATCAACGGGAGTAGAGAATCGGGAACAAATGTTCCGGTGATCCGTAGATATGCTGTTCCGTTGTCTTGATGCAGCGCGGTCATGGGGGAAACCACGCCAGTTGCTCATGGGGGGAACCCCCAAGACCGCACTGGCTCCCCAAGACCGCGCTGCATCGCTTGCTACAGTTTTCGGGTAAAGCTATGCTATGATATAATGCTTAGATTTGGGCAGGAAATGGTTTTATGTTTACTCAGTTCCGAGATCGTTATCCTCAAGGCAGCTTGATCAGCGATCTTTTAGCAATTGACCATGGTCAGTACATAGTACGTTGCTCAGTTAAAGTTGAGGGTACCATCTTGGTCACCGGTCTAGCTGCTGCCCAAACCGTTGAATTAGCAGAAGACCAAGCCAGACTTAGAGCTTTAGCTGCTTTAGGCATGGATAGCACCAAAGGGATTGATCAAAACAAGGATATTCCCAGAGCAAAGCGTGAGGTAAATCTGCCGCTGCAACCATTGCCTCGCTATGATGTTGGCTCGACCTCAGCAAGTCAGGAACAGACTCAACCCAATCATCATTTTACTCAAGCTAGTCGAACCAGTGACACCAGTAGTTACTCTTTCTCAGAGTCAAGAGCTAGAGAGGTTAGGGAAACCGCTGCCAATATCCCATCAGTAGAACCAGTAAGGAACTTTAGCAATGATTCCTTCTCAAGGGAAGTAGAGACCTCTGTGCCAGCTGACATCCCTAAGAAGAGGGAGCCAATTAGCTACCAGACCTCACCACCTGATCCTCCAGTTCAGTCATATTCTCAAAATACCATGGAGACTAACACCAGTGACATGGGATCATTGAGTTCTGGGATTATTGACCATTCTGACATCATTACTAAAACTAATGTAGAAATGAAGCGTCTGGGTTGGACAACTCAACAGGGGAAAGACTATCTTCTACAAACTTACGGTAAGCGATCGCGTCAGCTGCTTAGTGACAAAGAATTAATGTCTTTTCTGGAATATCTAGAATCTCAGCCCGTACCTTCAGATTCGTAAGTTATTAGCTATAGGAAAGGGAATCGGGCATCGGGCATCGGGCATCGGAACCCACCCCTAACCCCTCCCAGGAGGGGTTAGGGAATCGGGAATCGGGAATCGGGAATCGGGCATCGGTAAAACATCCTGTGTAACTCATAGTTATCAAAAACGCTGTCAGTAAAATTAGATCAACAACAAAAGCGATGCTCAGCCAATAGTATCGCTTTTTTTTATTAATATTAAATCGTAAACTCTCAGCTCTCAGCTCTCAGCTCTCAGCTCTCAGCTCTCAGCTCTCAGCTCTCAGCTCTTAGCTCTCAGCTCTCAGCTCTCAGCTCTCAGCTCTCAGCTCTCAGCTCTCAGCTCTCAGCTCTCAGCTCTCAGCTCTCAGCTCTTAGCTCTCAGCTTATTAGCACGCTACGCGAACATCTTTTGAATAAAATGGGCTTTTACCTAGACTTTAAATTCTCATTAATCTATCAATATTAAATTCTTACTAAATAGGTTAATTTTAAACTGAATGCTGATAGCTGAAGGCTGTTCACGTAGCGTGCGCATAGCGCTTAAGCTTAGCTTTTAAATTAATTGCAACTTCTCCATAAAACCCCCAAAAAAAAGTTTTTTTAAAACCCTTGACAAATTAATATATAATCATTATTATTATATATAACGTCGAGTTCAAAAATTAAAACATGTCAACAGAATTTAACCCAAACCTAAAAAAATACCCTGTTGAGCACACTCTGAAAGGCTCTCGTAAAGCAGTAACCTATAGCATGCACACCCTCTATGTATTTGGGTATGCAGAGATTTGCGAGTGGAGTCCTCTGGAGCCGACGGAGGTTCCAGGGGAAGTGAGGACTACCATGATGAAGTATTGGCTGTTGCCATAACACGTTGTCTTGATGCAGTCGCTCATGGGGGAAACCACGCCAGTTGCTCATGGGGGGAACCCCCAAGACCGCACTGGCTCCCCAAGACCGCGCTGCATCGCTAAATTTCTGGGGGGGTTTCCCCCCTTGCAAAGGCTCCTGGTCTTTTCGCGTAGCGTGGCCTTTGGCCAATAAAATAAGATCACATCAGGTTTGGTTTGGAATCTGACTGACATGACAATTTCAATCCACTTACTGTGGTATTGAAAAAGCCGTAGACATAATATCTACGGCTATTTTTTTTATTTTTAGACTTATATTTTTTGTAAGCATTCAGCGGTCAGCCGTCAGCGGTCAGCCGTCAGCGGTCAGCCGTCAGCCTTCAGCCGTCAGCCTTCAGCTGACGTAACAGAGATTAAAGCAATGCTTACTTGTTTTATTCAAAAGCTGTGCGCGTAGCGCATAAGCTGATCGCTGAATGCTGAAAGCTGAAAGCTGAAAGCTGAAAGCTGAAAGCTGATCGCTGATCGCTGATCGCTGAAAGCTGAAAGCTGAAAGCTGATCGCTGATCGCTGATGGCTTATCTTGCCTTTTTCTCAAAATATCTTACTAATCAAGGCTGGTAATTTTTCAATTATAGTGATCATGGCAGCACCACGAGGCAAATTAGTAGCAATTCCCTTTAGCATTGTCATCGCCTTCTTAACTACTTTCTTGACAGCACCATCTTCGGAATTAGTTAAAGCAGAAGCGATCGCTTTAATTTGTTCTAGGGCTTCTTCTTTATCGTCTTCATCCAACTCTTCTTCTATAACTACGCTTTGCAGTTGACTGAGTAATTCCTTCAGTTGTTTTTTATCAGGCTCAGCATCAAAACTAGGCAATTGGTTGATAGTATTAGCAACTGTACCACTAATATCACCTAAGCTAAAGGCACCAGCACCAGTATTTGTAACTTTTGCGTTGCCAGATATGTTACCAGATCCAGATATATTTGTATTCCGACTTTGATCGTTGATATTAGCCATTGTTTTAGAAAAATAATAAATATTTTGTAAAATAAAGACTGATTTAATATCGCGTTTACCGTCAATTAATTTATTAATATCTTGTGGATCGTTAGTTACTAATTTCCAATCTATTATATCACCAAGTAAACTCCAAACATTAACGTCTTCAACGGTTGTTTCACATTTAATGTTGTATTCCTTGTATTCTATATATTTTAGCAATGTTTCAAAGGGATAATAGTATGGCGACTGACTGTCTTTACACGTAGGGCAATTACAAGGTATGAACTGACTGTATTTTAATCGCTGATAAGAAGCATTAATTTTATCTAGTTCGTAAGCAACTATGCTCAATAATCCCCGCTTATCTCTACCAGTAACCCTAATCTTAATCTCCCGTTTACCGTAATATTCAATCACTTCAGCTTTGGTGTTGTCCTTAGTTAAGATGACGCCACTTTTCCAAACGTATTGTTGTTG
>NZ_JAAHIE010000384.1:0-7313 GCF_010671945.1 Moorena sp. SIO4E2 | reverse complement strand
GCATCGCTTATTCAAAAGCTGTTCCCTTTGCTTACCCTATGCCCATAAGCACCTCAAGTAGCCTGTCCATAGCCCATAAGCTGATAACTGATAGCTGATAGCTGATAGCTGATAGCTGAATGCTTACCAATAACCAATTACACATGACAGGCCAAGGGAAGCGTCAATGAACCCTAAACAACCCTAAACAGATTGGTGAGGTGGCTTGAGTCACAACATATTCCGGATTTTCTGAACAATTTAGTGTGTCTTTATCTAGCAAGAGTCAATATGTTTATGAACAATACAGTTAACCCAGGAAAAAAAAGACCCCTTGATATTTTAAGCGAAATTGCTAAGAATCACAGTAGTCTACAACCACGATTGACTAGACCAGTGGTGGGTGTAAGCTTACTGGTGGTTTCCGCTATTACCCTACCTAAACCTAGCCTAGCTCAAATCCCTTCAATCAAGGTACCAGCTCCACCATCCCCGATCGAGGTACCAGCTTCAACATCCCCGATCGAGGTACCAGCTCCACCATCCATTGCTGACTTCATTAAGGTGAATCAGAGTAACACGGTATCAGCAGCCACACCCCCTGTGCGTAACTCTTTACCACCAGACAGAGCTTATACCCTTGATGCTGGAGATGTTCTTAATCTGAATATCTTTGATGTTGATGAATACAGTGGTCAGTATCAAGTACTGGTGAACGGTTCCCTTAACTTACCCTTGATTGGTAGTGTATTTGTAAGGGGAAAAACTCTCGATCAAGCTAGCGAACTCGTCACCAGTGCCTTTTCAGTTTACATCAAACGCCCAGTAGTTTCCTTGAGTCTGGTGAAACCCCGTCCTTTAAAAATTTCCGTGGCTGGGGAAGTGAGTCGCCCTGGAGCCTACACCATGGGTCTGAATGAAGGACAGCAATTTCCCTCCCTGACTCAAGCGATTAATTTGGCTGGGGGGGCTACCCTAACAGCAGACGTTAAGCAAGTAGAACTTCGGCGTCGTGAAGGCTCTGGGCAGCGCAATACTTATTATATCAATCTCCAGCAATTGATTAACAGAAGTGATATCAGGCAGGATGTTACCTTGCGGGATGGGGATGAAATCTTGCTCCGAACTACTACTGCTATCAACCCAGAGGAAACCCGTCTATTGTCCAATGCCAGTTTTGCAGCTAATGCCAGCCGTCCGATTCAAGTGGCTGTGGTCGGGGAAGTGATTAACCCAGGAGCTTATGTGGTCAAGGGAGAAACTCTGGGTAATAACAACATTAACATCGGTAGTGCTGATATCCGTAGCACCAATGCACCACCAACTGTAACCCAAGCGATCGCGATCGCTGGAGGCATTACCCAAGACGCTAACGTTCGCCAAGTTAAAGTGCGACGTTTGACCCAAGGGGGTACACAACAAGAAATTGCCTTGGATTTTTGGCAATTGTTGCGACAGGGTGACCTCTCTCAGGATATCCTCTTAAAGGAGGGAGATACAATTCTTGTCACCAAAGCTGACGAAATTGCTCCAGAGGTAGCATTGGCATTAGCAGATTCCAACCTTTCTGCTGCTGCCATCCCGGTCAATGTGGTTGGTCAAGTTCAACGACCTGGTAATGTGGAAGTCAAGCCCAATTCTCCTCTGAATGAAGCCTTGCTTGCCGCTGGGGGATTTGATGACGTTCGTGCTGAAAAGGGTTCTGTCGAATTAGTTCGCCTGAATCGCAATGGCACAGTTGAAAAAAGAGAAATTGAAATCGATTTTACTGCTCCAGTTAACGAGGAAACTAATCCCACCTTGCAGCCTAATGATGTGATTATTGTTAAACGGGATGGTGCAGCACAAACTGCGGACAACGTCGAAAGGATTTCCAGACCTGCTAGCGGTATTTTCAACCTAATTGAATTACCGATTAGATTATTTAACCTTCTATTCTAGTTTAGCTGTCAGCGATCAGTATTAAGCATTCAGCTTATTTGCTGACCGCTGATGCTTTGTAAGCATATGCGCTACAGATGGTGCTACTTGAGGTGCGGTCAGCGGTCAGCGGTCAGGGTTCAGCTATCAGCTATCATGCTTAAAATCAACCTATGCAGGCCTATGGCCACGCTACGAGAACGGGAGATTTTAATAGTTCGAGATTAATGAGAATTGAAAGTCTGGGCAAAAGCCCTTGGCCTGTGGCCAAAGCTTAGCTCTTTTATTCAAAAGCTGACAGCTGACCGCTGAGGGCTGAATGCTGACCAATTTTAATACTGAGTTTAGAGAAAAGTCTGATGAAATGGAGAGTGATTCTTGAGCCTGATCTAGATAACGGAGACTGGGCAGCTTGGTGCCCCGAACTTCCTGGTTGTACTTCCTGTGGTGAAACTAAAGTAGAAGCACTAGAAAATATGCGTGAGGCTATTCAGCTTTACCTTGAACCTGCACCCCTTGAGCTGGCTGAAGGTTCTGTCACTTGTGAGGTTACTATTTAATGATATCTATTTTCACGCCTAGGCTCTAGTAGCTAGAGCCTCTGGCCTAGTTTTAACAATGGATCAGTTCTGGTGTCTGGTTCAGAATTTGACTGCGAATAGAAATAAAGTCCTGATAAGCCGGTGATTCTAAAGCTTCTGGACGAAATATAGCGGTTTTGTGGCAGTTTTGAAATGCTAACTTGATGCCGAAATAACGTTCCACTGCACCACGAATCGCATCCCCACCTATCATCCGCAATAGCTGGGCTCGATCTTGCTCAGTTGGTGGTGGTACCGAATGCTCTACCCATTCCGCTTGACCCTGTGCCAAGCGCTTGGCCAGGTCTTCCACAATTCCAAAGGCATAAGGTAACGATTGCCTGATGCTCTCAATAAAAGCTTCTTGATTAACCTCACCCTCCTGTGCCTGCTTCAACAGCTCTGGAGTAATGTTCAGTGACATAGGCTTTTCCTTGATATCCCTAATGAAGAAAATAGTTATCAGAGGTTCACACTTAGTTGGCTGAACCTCCCAGGGAACAGTCTATCGTGATAATGATTCTTTTTATTGTTAATAATAATCATTATTAGTAAATAAATGTTACAATGCTGGTTGTACCAATTCTGGAAATTACGGCTATACATCAATTTCATCTTTCATCGGGTGCATCTCAGTTTTGCAATTAGGCAAAAATTCGGGATAAAATTCCCACACTCCCCACACTCCCCACACTTCCCACCCTCCCCACACTCCCCACACTCCCCACACTTGCGATCTTTTTTACAAATATGAGATGCACCCATTTCATCTCCCCATCTGGCCATCTGCATCTGTAGTCATACTTTTAAGAATTGGTATAATTTATAGCTAAAGGATAGTGCTTAGTGCGATTAGAGCAGAGGAATAAATCAGGTCGATACTATGTTGGCAATAGTGAGGAAATATTAAGTTATCGACCCCTCCGTAAACTACGAGGAAAGATTCAAATCATTCTCACTTCACCACCTTTTCCGCTAAATAAGAAGAAAAGTTATGGCAATATGACAGGGGATGAATATCTTGAGTGGTTTGCTAGCTTAGCTCCTATATTTGCCGAAATGTTGACTGAAGATGGCTCCATTGTAATTGAGATGGGTAATGGCTGGGAACCCAAACGACCTGTTCAATCCTTGCTGCCCATAAAATCTTTAATGAATTTTGTAGAAAATAATCAAGCTGGATTACGCCTTATTCAGCAATTTGTTTGTTATAACCCTTCTCGATTACCATCTCCTGCCCAATGGGTAACAGTGAACCGGATTAGGACTGTAGATAGTTTTACCAATATTTGGTGGATAGCAAAATCTGATTTCCCAAAAGCTGATAATTCCAAAGTCTTGCGTCCATACAGTAATTCAATGCTTAAATTACTAAATAGGGGTAATTTTAACGCTGGTAAACGACCATCTGGACACAATATCAGGGAGACCGGCTTTCTGCAAGATTGCGGTGGTTCAATTGCCCATAACTTTTTGGAATTGGAAAGTATGGACTCTAAGCGTCAAGTTCGCTTACCAGATCCTTTCAATGCCTTCTCACTGTCAAACAGCATCTCTAATGATTTCTTTACAAGAACCTGTAAGGAAAGAGGAATCAAGAACCCTCATCCTGCACGTATGCAGATGGGACTAGCAGCTTTTTTTATTGAATATCTTACAGACCGTGAAGATTGGGTGCTAGATCCATTTGCTGGCAGTAATACAACTGGCTATGCAGCTGCCCGCCTTGGTCGAAAGTGGATAGCTATTGACACTAGGGAAGAATATGTAGAGCAGTCAAAAATCCGTTTTGAAGATCCAGCTTTGAAAAACCTAACTTAGCAATCTTATGAAGAGTATCATCCAACAACTCACAGATATTAATCTCTTTAAGCGTAAGCCAGAAGGTGAAGATGTTCTATGGGACACAGGTCTTTTTGTTGGTCGTCCGTTTCGTCTCACGTACAGTCGAGCAGAGATTTTAGTAGCTGATGCCTGGAAACAGAGAGCTAAAGGTATTCCTCAAGGATGTTTTCTTCTTGCTTATTACGACAATGAGCTTCATGATTATAAAAACGCTGAAGCAATTCTCCTTCGCGTAGTTCAACCAACAAGACTGCCCACTGACCAGGAAGTTATTAGCAGCATGGTTGAGTACTATAAAGATGATATTCGCACAGGTACGAACCAGCGATCGCAACTAGATACATTTACGCGCTACGAATTTTCGTTTAGTGGTCTAGAATGCTCGGTTTTAGGTTCATTTTACATTGATGAGCAAGATCAAACCTGCTTTGGCGCAGACTTAGAAAACTTTTACAGCGCACACAACTATTCGGTGATCAAACCCTCACCTTCTTATTTGATAAAAATTGTAAACTACCGAGAACATGGATCACCTGGCCGCTCAGGAGATATCAAAATTGGGAAGGTTCGTTACAGTTCTAGCCGTCGCTTTCAGCAAACGGAAGAAGAAGTGCCTGTTTATGTTCAAGCTCCAGACTTTGCAGGCAAGCGGACAGCCTTATTTGGGATGACGAGAACAGGCAAATCGAATACTGTCAAGAAAATCATTCAATCTTGTGTGGAGATGAGTGATAATGCTCCATTTCAACTAGATAAAGACACCGAAAGCCCAGAGGAAGTTCTTAAACCTTTTACTGATGAAAACAATCCTAAATACCCAATCGGACAAATAATTTTTGATATAAATGGTGAATATGCTAATCCAAATTTACAGGATAAAGGCACAGCAATTTTTGATTTGTACCAGAATAGCACAGTTCGATATTCGACCGTGCCTAAACCTGGTTTCTTAGAAATGAAGGTTAACTTTTTTGAAGAAGTTGAAAATGGTTTTGAGTTAATTAGATCCTATCCGAAAATTGCAGATGATCCTAGCCGATTTGTAGTGAACTTCAAGTCAGTAGATTTGAATCAACCCGAAGACTATGCCACCAATCACTCATCGTCTACACGTCATGATCGCCGAGTTGCGGTTTATCTTTGCTGTTTGTACAGAGCAGGTTTTAAAGCCTCGCTGAAGTTTAAAGTTAAATTCAATGCCAACGAAAAAGTTCGTAATGCTGTTAGTCCAGGTGTAGATCCTAGTAAAGGAATAACCCTTGAAAAATGCGTAGACTGGTGGGAGAGTCTTTGGGATATTTATGATAATGATTCTGCTTTTACCACTTACAAACAGCAAAAAGGCCATGAGTGGGCTGATGAAGATTTAAAAGCACTTCTAGTTATGCTCACTCGAAAAAGTAAATCTGGAGGAAGAGCCGATTGCTCAGGATTTCGTATTCTCAATCCTGTCCGAGAACAACACACTAGCACTCTTCAAACACCTTACGACCAAGATATTCTGAACAAGTTAAGGCAGGGAAAAATCATCATTGTTGACCTATCTTTGGGCAATCCAGAAATACAGGCTATGTTTAGTGAACGAATTTGTAGGCGTATTTTTACTGATGCAATTGCCCGCTTCACTAGCACTCGTCCAAATAACTTCATTCAATTTTATTTTGAAGAAGCGCATAATCTTTTCCCTAAAAAAGAAGATAGGGACTTGTCTCAAATCTACAATCGATTAGCAAAAGAGGGAGCCAAGTTCAATCTTGGTTTGATTTATGCAACTCAGGAAGTTAGCTCAATCAGCAGTAATATTCTGAAAGCAACACAGAATTGGTTCATCTCCCACTTAAATAACGAAGATGAGATCAGAGAGCTTCGGAAATATTATGACTTCAGCGACTTTACTGAAAGCTTAATTCGCTTCAGTCAGGATACAGACAAAGGATTTGTTCGGATGAAGACCTACAGCAATCCATTTGTTATCCCAGTTCAGATTGATCGCTTTCCCCCTGAAAATTGATTACCACTTAATCTTTTATAAAAAAATGGGCTATTCAAGTAAAAATAATCGTCGTCCATTTGAAGCTGCTAGTAAAGCAGCTCATCATCATATCATTAATGATCCTGAAGTTCAGAGGTTGATGGATCGCATTTACAAGCCACCTCGATCTGGGGAAATTCCTTTAGAAAAGGTAACAGCAGATTTTGAACCGCCTAAAAGAAACAAAATTGAATCGATTATTGCTGTAGATGGCGGCTATGCTGAAGCAATTATAGAAAAAGATTTTCCCTCAAGAACAATTCATTTTCTACAGTTTGGAGCTTTGTTGTTTCAGCAGGAAGACTTGGCACGTCTTGACGCATCTGCCTTCATTGCACCAGAGGATATGTCTAAGCTAAAAAATATAGATAGAATTAAGCTGGCATTGCCTACAAAAAATATATGTTTTCAGAATGAAAATACTCTCAAAGTAAGCGTTTTGCAAGCAATTTATGAGTTTTTTAAAAACAATACTTTGGGCGCAGACAAAAGCCTAATAGATACTCTAGCGTGGTTTCTATTCCGTCGATATAAACCACGTTATCAGAGAAATGAAGACGATAGAAAGTGGGATTTAGCTACTAATCCCTTAAGCCCAAATGAAAACTCAAATCGAAAATCAATACTTGTTCTTGAAGAACAAAATATGGATCGGGATAATTATACTTTTACTTGTCCAGAAACAGGAGGAAAAATTTATCTAACGGATATTTTTCGATTTCAAGAGGTTATTGATGAAGATTTTGGTGCTACAGGAATTCTTGGATATTTAGTCAATGTCATTGAACACTTGATTATCATTCATATAATTCGCCAACTCCTGCGCTACCAACCAGATGCTTTGAAGAAAGTATTTTTTATTAAGGACGGTTCTACGGGATACTTTGGTCAGACTGCTTTATTACATAAGCCAATGCTTGACATGCTTATCTAGAAGCCAGTTAACCATGTCAAGA
>NZ_JAAHIE010000383.1:0-7318 GCF_010671945.1 Moorena sp. SIO4E2 | reverse complement strand
CAAAAAGTAGTATATAAGATTACGGAATTCTGTTGGGAAGCGATTGACCTTGGCCTTTCGGCCACGCTACGCGAATGGTCACGCTACGCGATGCTCGGTACGAGCCGCTACGCGAACGCATTCTGGGGCACTTTGCGATTGACCTTGGCCTTTCGGCCACGCTACGCGAATGGTCACGCTACGCGATGCTCGGTACGAGCCGCTACGCGAACGCGAAAAAACCGATTTTACTGAGTATAAATACTTGTTTATGCTCCTCTGACCCATTGCATTTCCATGTGGGTGCTATAGCAAAGAAAGTATAGTTTAAGACATAGTCTTTTGATTGAAAGGGAGTGCGATCGCTTTTAGCGTGACCAAAGGTCAATCGCATAAGCGCGGAAGCTGAGGCCTTTGGGCCACGCTTTGCGAACGCTTCATCGCGTAGCGTGACATGCAGGTCAATTAAGTATTTCCTATCTCATAAAGTCACTCAAAACCATTACGCTCCCTATTTCCTATTCCCTTTTTTTTAAACAAGCTTCCATTTCATTACCGTACGATTTATTTCAATTACCCCTCAAAAAAAAAATTATCAAAACCCTTGACAAATAAATATATAATCGTTATTATTATAATATAAACATCAAAACCAATTTTGAACTATGCCTGACAACTTTCGCCCGAATCCAGAAAACAATCCTGAGGAAATCACTCCTAGTAATACTCCTCAGGAACCTTCTCCAAAAAAATACCCCGTTCAGCATATTCTGAAGGGGTCCCGCCGGGCAATAAGCAACACCATGTATACCCTTTATGCACTGCGTTATGCCCAAATTTCGGACTGGAGCCCCCTTCAGCCGACGGGAATTCCTGGCGAATTTATCACCACTATGACGAAGTACATAATTCTAGATTAGACTAACTTAGTAGGGGGGGTTTCCCCCCTAGCCCAAGAATCAAATCTGTTCACATAGCTTGGCCTTTGGCCAATGGGATCGGATTATTTCTGGGTTGGTGTACGAAGTTGAGGCATAGTAAAATTTCCTAGCCGTGGAAGGTAGTTCTGCGGCTACTTTTTTTGAGTTGAAGGTTGAAGGTTATTTGGTTGAAGGTTAGAAGGTTAGTTAGAAGGTTGAAGGTTGAAGGTTGGGATGTTGAAGGTTGGGATGTTGAAGGTTGAAGGTTATTTGGTTGAAGGTTAGTTAGAAGGTTATTTGGTTGAAGGTTAGTTATTTGGTTGAAGGTTATTTGGTTGAAGGTTATGAGGTTGTTTGCCTTTGGGGTTCGAGAAGGGTAGGTTATTAGGTTGAACGCGATGGACGCGCGTCCCGCTTTCAGCGATCGCGTGGCCTATTGGCCAAGGTTGAACGCGATGGACGCGCGTCCCGCTTTCAGCGATCGCGTGGCCTATTGGCCAAGGTGATTAGGCGTTGCATATTGTTGTGGAATGGGGATGTTGGTGGAATGGGGATGTTGGTGGAATGGGCATGTTGGTGGAATGGGGATGTTGGTGGAATGGGCATCTTGGTGGAATGGGCATGTTGGTGGAATGGGCATGTTGGTGTAATGGGCATCTTGGTGGAATGGGGATGTTGGTGGAATGGGGATGTTGGTGGAATGGGGATGTTGGTGGAATGGGCATCTTGCCCGTTCCATTTCTGACGGATGAATGCTTACGGGATTCCTAAATATGATCAGACGAATATATTCCTTCTCTACCGAATTGAGAATTGCTATAATAACAAAAATAGGAAATCAACAAAATGGAAAAGCTGACGGTTACTGCTGCCCAAAAAGAGTTAATAAACTTAGTTGAATTAGTCACAGAAGAAAACAAAGTTTATGAAATCGAGATTTCTAATGGTTCTGCTGTTTTAATTTCTCTAAAAAACTATGAAAGCTTACAAGAAACCTTAGAATTACTTTCAATCCCTGGAATGATGGAAAGCCTACAAATATCCCTTGAACAAATAACCAATAAGGAAACCTACTCCCTAGATGAAGTCTTGGGAGATATTGATTGATGGTTTACGAAGTTCGTTTTACCAAAGAGGCTAAAAAGGATGTTGCCAAACTTACGCCCAAATTAAAGCAAAAACTTAAAACAATGATTCAGGACACGATCAGTATAAATCCTTATGCTGGTAAAAAGCTGGTGGGCAATCTTGCTGGTTTCTTTTCTATGCGTTTAAGTTATAAAGATAGAATTATTTACACAATTGACAATGAGCAGAAGCTGATCTATATTCACCGCGCCAAAACTCATTATGGAGAATAAAATAATGGTATTGCATAGTGCGTTCGCGTAGCATGACCTTTCGGACAAAGCCCGACGCTGCGCGAACGGTCAATCGCCTGCTCTTGTAGTGCGATCGCATATTTTGTAGGCGGAGCTGATCCCATCAAGTAAGGGAATTATCCCGTAAGCATTCAGCTATCAGCCGTCAGGCGTCAGCTCTGTGGCACAGGCTTCGTGGGACAGGCTTCGACGCTGGGACTTTCGTGACTATTAAACCAATGCTTACTTGTTGTCTTGATTATTGCGCGAGTGGGGGAAACCACGGCAATAGCGAGTGGGGGGGACCCCCAAGACCGTAATGGTGCGTTTGACCCGTAATTAAATTCGCCACGGGTCGCACCTCTGCATCGCTTATTCAAAAGCTGAGAGCTCAGAGATGATAGCTGATAGCTGATAGCTGATAGCTGATAGCTGATAGCTGATAGCTGAATGCTTACATTACCCCTTCACTGTAAGTACTATATAGTTAAGAAAAATACAAGGTGTTAGTTATGACAGATAAGAAACTGGTATTTGAACGCATTACCTTTGATCCCCAAATAATGGGAGGACGTGCTTGTGTTCGAGGCATGAGGATTACAGTATCTTTAGTGCTAAGTTTGGTAGCCGACGGTATGGATGTCAACGAAATTCTTGAAGCTTATCCCTATCTAGAAGCAGAAGATATTAAAGCTAGTCTTCTGTATGCAGCATTTTTGGCTAGTGAGCAAGTTCGGCCTTTCAGTGGAAGTGCCGCATGAAGTTTTTAGCAGATATGGGTGTCTCTCCTTTAACTGTTCAATTACTGCGTCAACAGGGATATGATACGGTACATCTTTACGAACAAGGATTAGAACGGCTCTTAGATGCTTTGATTCTGGAAAAGGCAAGGCAAGAGGAGCGCATTGTTTTAACTTTTGACTTGGATTTTGGCGATCTATTGGCAGCAAGTTCTGCTTTGCTGCCTAGTGTGATCATATTTCGCTTGAAGAATACAAATCCTGCAAGTGTTGGTGCAAGATTGCTGGCGGTGCTGGCTGAGTGTGGGGAAGATTTGGAAGCAGGTGCAATTATCACGGTGGATGATACTCGTTACCGACTGCGACGACTGCCAATTTGAGCAGATCTTGTAGGGTGCGAAGCACGAAAGTGTAACGCACCGAAATTCAACCCAACCGCCCAATTAAAACAACAAATAAAAATAAAAAAAATCCAATATTAACCCCTGATTGCCCTGTGTTAAAATGCTCGATAGCTAGATTACGCAATTAAAAAAACGTTTTACCAAATCATTACAAATTGCCATGGAAATCCAAGACTACTTCGACTTCCTAGCCTCTGACGACATTCGCATCAAAGGTAGCCGCATTGGTATCGAAAGCGTCCTCTACGAATATATCTATCGCGCCAGAACCCCTGAAGAAATTACCCAACAATTTGAGACAATTACCCTGTCTTGATGCAGTCGCTCATGGGGGAAACCCCCAAGACCGCGCTGCATCGCTAGAACAAGTCCATGGCACTATTCTCTACTATCTACACAACAAAGAAGAGGTTAGCACTTACTTAGCTGACTGGCTAGAGTTTTGCCGCCAACAACGAGAAGAACAAAAACAGAATCCTTCTGCTGCACGGCAAAGGTTCCGGCAATTGAACAAATGTGCGACGCATTCCCCCACCTGGGCGTAGGCCACGCTACGCGAACGCCCAGGTGGGGGTTAAGGAGCAAACTAATTAATCGTCATAGCCAAGGTTCTCTATATACTGCTTCAGAACAGAAAGCGGTGCGCCTCCACATGACACAGCACTAAATCCTCTTTTCCAGAAGACAGGCTTCCAGTAATAGGGAGCCAATTCTTTTTTTTGCATATCTTTTTCTAATTTCTCTGCTAGTCACCGTTTTGAGGGTATTGCAAAGCTTGGAAATTGACACCTTAGGGGCTAGGTCAATCAGAAGATGGATGTGATCATTTTCCCCTAGGTCGGCCTTGGCATCCTCAAGAATACAGTCATTTTTTTCACAAATACTTTTGACCAGATCTTTGATGTCTTCTTCTATGTTTCCTGTAATCACTGGGTGGCGGTATTTTGTCACAAACACTATATGAATCTTGATTAGCGAAACCGTCTGTGCAAAAGAGCGGAAAGAGGTTGACATGTTTAATCACTATGATTTAATCTGGTGACATACTAGCAATTCAGTTGAGCCTGTGAAGACGCCAGCCAAAATCATTCGCACCGATAAGTGGACTCTTAACCCGACTGCCAAACAGCGCTTTTTGTTTGGTGAGACGGTGAAGGTGTACCGCCAGGCTTGTCGATATTTGGTTGGTATTATTTATATTCACTGGGGCGAATTGGGCGAGTTAACTGCTGACCAGCTAACTCCTGCTGTTGAGGGATTGATGCACAAAACAGCCAAGCGACCCAAAATAAAATATCCTCAATTCAACAAAACTTTCCATAAATTTCCTAGTTACTACCGTCGAGCAGCAATTGCATTCGCAGCTGGACAGGTTAGCAGCTATGCAACTCGATACCGTGAATGGCAATCTGGCGTCCGAAAAAGGAAAGATAGCAAGCCACCAAGATTAAATGCTGATACTGGTTGCTATCCAGCTTTGTATAAAGGTCAATGCTATAAGCTGCATGGTTTTGACCAAGTCGAAATCAAAGTCTTCAATGGTTTAGATTGGATTTGGACTACAGTTCAGATAACTGGATTAAGAGAGCGCCACGCCTGTGCCACTAACAAGATGATGTCCCCTTCATTGATCTTCAATGATAGGTATTGTCATCTATCTGTTCCATTTACTTGTAAACCAGAAAAACGCAAACCAAGATCTAACGTAACTGCGGTAGACTTGGGTATTAATACAACTGCTACCATAGCAGTTGTAACCCACAGCGGTACTGTAATCCACCGTGAGTTTATTCATCCTGGAAGAGACATAGACCGCAGAGATAAACGACTGAAATCCGTATCCTTAAGGGCATCAAAGACAATGGGAAAAGGAGGAAAACTGCACAAAGGTTTTTGCTCCAAGACCTACCAAAAATGCCAAAGAATTAACAACCAGATTGGCCACATTGTTTCTAAGGGAATTGTTGAGATTGCTGAAAAGTTTAATTCTGAAGCGATTGTATTTGAGAATCTTAAAGGATGGAAGCCAAAGGGCGGAAGGAAACGCTCCAATTTAAGGCAAAGATTTCACGGATGGCTCAAAGCAAAGATTCGTGATTTTACGGAAATGAAATGGGCTGAACTTGGAGGCAAAGTTATAGAGGTCGTGGCGGCTTACACCTCAAAACTTGCCTATGATGGTTCTGGTACGGTTAAACGAAATTCAAAGAATTATACCCTAGCAACCTTCCCTTCAGCTAAGCGATTCAATGCCGACCTTAATGGCGCTTACAACATTGGTGCTAGAGGTGTACTTAAGCTCGTTCGCAGAAATGACAACGAGGGTCGTTCCAGCAAAAGTCCTGGACGACCGCCTAGAAGCTGGGCTTGTCTATGTGACCTGTGGACGCTTCGTAGTTCCAGGTTAGCATAGGACACCACCACCTCGTTCAGGTGGTGGAAGCTTCATAGCAGAAGCCGCTCTGGAGCGAGTCATTAATCCTAGTAGGGTGGGCAGTGCCTACCAACGCCCTTTGCAAGCTTGATTATCTGTCTGGTGCACTGCCCACCCTACATCTGATAGCTGATAGCTGACAGCTGAATGCTTACCTCTAACTAACCATCACACGCCGATTGTACTCCTCAACCAACTGAGCCTCATGTTCACCATGGAAAAATGACAGCAGAGCAAACCGTCGTCCTTTAATAACATCTGTAACCTCGTGAAGCAGGGAACAGGAAAAAATCAAAGCACTGCCTGTTTCCGGCTGATATAAATCCAATCCGTATTCTGGAAATCTTAAACAGCCCCCTTCATAGTCTTCCACATTCAAATTAATAGTCATAGCAAAGCGACGATAGGCAGTTCCTTCCGTAGCATCATCCCGATGGGGTCGAAAATATCCGCCAGTATTAGCATCATAGCAACCAATCCGAAAACTCTCAAATCGAGTAATTTCAAAATGAAAGGCTTTCTTGATTGCAGGGCGAACCTGTTGACGGATGAAATATCTTAAACGTTGATGGGTTTCCCCTTCTTGAAGAAAATGGTCTCTGCGTCTTTTATAATCATCGTCCTCAATGGGAGTCAATTCTCCCTTATGCTCAATCATTGAATAGGACTCTTGATTCCCTTCAGTTTCCCAAATATTAATTAGGGTTTGACAAAACTCTCTATCCAAGACATTAGGAATAAATAAAACTGGCGCTTGATTAGTAATTTTACGGGGAGCTTCTGGAGATTTATTCATTATAGTTAATTAATTAAATAATAAAGGGAGTAGGGAGTAGGGAGTAGGTAAGAGGTAAGAGGTAAGAGGTAAGAGGTAAGAGGTAATAGCTAATAGCTAATAGGTAATAGGTAATAGATAAGAGGTAATAGATAATAGGTAAGAGCTAATAGGTAAGAGGTAAGAGGTAAGAGGTAAGAGGTAAGAGGTAAGAGGTAAGAGGTAAGAGGTAATAGCTAATAGCTAATAGGTAAGAGGTAATAGGTAATAGGTAATAGCTAAAAAATCCTGTGTACCTCATAAGCTATAAGAAACCATATATTTAATTATCAGTAGGATGCGTTATTTCAGGCACCCTACTGGGCTGTTGCCTATGGGAGCATGTCAGTTTTGTTAATCCCTGATTCAGATCCCCCTAAATCCCCCTTAGTAAGGGGGACTTTTGAATCTAATTCCCCCCTTTTTTAAGGGGGGTTAGGGGCAGGGCTGTTTCATTGTCGATGTCAAAATTTTTTCTGAGGTTTTGAAACCGCCTTGGAGTAACGGGTTCACCCTTTTTTTTAAAAGTTAAGTATTTTAACCTAAAAAAGTCTTAAATTCTCTAAGCGCAAAAAGCTTGGGCAACGGAATAAAAAAGCGAATGATATCAACAAAACAAAAAGCGTTCGCCGATACTGTAAAATAAAAGCGAACGCTATTTAATTA
>NZ_JAAHIE010000382.1:0-7322 GCF_010671945.1 Moorena sp. SIO4E2 | reverse complement strand
AAGACCATGAAAGTCGGGTCAATTTGCCACTGTATCGAGATTGAGTCATGGGCCAATAAGCCTTATAAAGTAATATGCATGAGGGCTGATGTTACCCCCTGATCTCGCTTGAATATATTTTCATTATTTCACCAAGAGCAAAAATGTTCAAGTTATTTTTACATAAAGCCTTAGCTGAGGAATTGGAGATATCTCTATCAACCCTCAATAATTACCTCAATGGCCGACCTGTCGATAACCTGAATTTTCAAGAAATTAGTGAAAAATTGGGACAAGACTGGAAAGCGATCGCTCTTCTAGATCTTGAAAGCACACCAAGCAATAGCAATGTTAATCGAGATCCGTGGAAACCGGATTTAGATCAGGACGAAGCTATCCCTGACGTTGACTATTATGTTGAACGTCCTCCCATTGAAACCACTTGTTATCAAACTCTTTTACGTCCCGGTGCCTTGGTGAGAATTAAAGCACCAAGTCTAATGGGGAAGACCTTACTGATAGCTAGAGTGCTCAGAAAGTTGGTTGCCCAGCAGGGCTATCAAACTGTGTATATTAACCTGCACCTGGCTAACCACGCTGACCTTGCCAATCTTAATTCATTACTCAAGTGGTTTAGCTTCTGTGTCAGTGAGAGTTTAGGATTAGCTAATCGATTAGCTGATTACTGGTACGAAGGATTATCGACCAGTAAAATGGCTTGTACCAACTACTTTGAACGGTATTTGCTAAGGCAGGTTAACAGGCCAGTAGTCCTATGTTTGGATGAAGTTGACCGAGTTTTTCCTCACCGTGATGTGGCATCGGACTTTTTAGGAATGCTAAGGGCTTGGCATGAGAAAGCCAAGATGGGTAAACGTTTAGAACGCCTCCGATTAGTGGTAGTTCATTCCACAGAAGTTTATATTCCCCTGAACCTTAACGAATCCCCGTTTAATGTTGGTGTTCCGATTGAGTTACCGGAATTGACCCAAGAGCAAATTATTGAATTAGCCCAACAATACCAACTTGATTGTACAGCATCTGAGGTTGAGCAATTGCAGGGGTTAGTAGGGGGACATCCCTATTTAATTGGCGAATGCTTTAACCATCTCAAATTTAATGGTACTGGTTACCTTGAGCAAGTATTAAACAATGCTGCCACCGAAGCTGGGATTTATCGCAATCATCTACGACACCTCTGGCAGATGCTACAGCAACATCAAGCTTTGGCTGATGCCTTTAAAGATGTGATTGAAGCCAGTTGTCCGATTCCCTTAGAATCCCGATCAGCTTACAAACTACACAGTATGGGATTAGTGAATTTACAAGGACATCAAGTCACTCTCCGTTGTCAGTTGTATCGGGAGTATTTTCAAGCGCGATTCCAGGAGACCCAATGATGGAAACCCAGACTATGCAAATCTATCAAGTAGGCGGCGCATTACCCCTTAATGCTAGCAGTTATGTCAAACGTCAGGCCGATGAGGAGTTGTATCAATACCTAAAAGCAGGGGAATTTTGTTATGTCTTAAATTCCCGTCAGATGGGCAAATCTTCCTTGAAAGTTCAAACCATAAAACGGTTGCAACAAGAAGACATTGTTTGTGCTTCTATTGATATTACCATGCTGGGATCGCAACAGATTCCTCCACGGGAATGGTATGGCGGTTTGATTAGTGGGTTGGTGTCTGAGTTAGAACTCTACGACAGGTTTGATGAATACCATTGGCTTCAACAACACCAAAAGATTTCTCCGGTGCAGTGCTTTGGTAAGTTTCTCAAAGAGGTATTGTTTGAATATATTGCTCAACCAATTGTTATTTTTATTGATGAAATCGATAGCGTTCTGCAATTAAGCTTCAAAGATGACTTCTTTGCCCTAATTCGAGCTTGTTACAACAAACGGGCGGAAAATTCTGCTTATAATCGCCTTAGTTTTGTGCTGTTGGGGGTGGCTACACCGGGGGATTTGATTGGATATAAAGACCGAACCCCTTTTAATATTGGACGGGCGGTGGAGTTACATGGCTTTCAAAGAGATGAAGTTGAGCCGTTAGTCAGGGGATTGGAGGGAAAGGTCAGCAACCCCCAGGCTGTTATAGAGGAGATATTAGACTGGACAGGAGGACAGCCCTTTCTTACCCAAAAGCTCTGTAAATTGGTTTGTGATGATGGCAGTGCCATACCCACTGGTGCTGAAGGTGAGTGGATTGAGAAATTGGTGCGATCGCATGTGATCTCCAACTGGGAAGCTACCGATGAGCCAGAACATTTGAAGACCATACGCGACCGCATCTTGAGTAATGAGCAACGCTCTGCCTACTTGTTGGAATTGTATCAGCAGGTGTGGCAACAGGGGGAAGTTGTTGCTAATAACAGTTTAGAGGAAGGCAAGTTACAGTTATCTGGATTAGTGGTAAAGCAGAGAGTTGGAGCTTTTCCAGTTCTTAAAGTATATAACCGTATTTACCATCAAGTCTTTAATCAAGACTGGATTGAGCAAGAATTAGCTGCATTACGTCCCTATTCGGAAGGGTTTAGGGCTTGGGTGGCGTCGGGATTTCAGGATGAATCGCTGTTGTTGCGGGGGAAGGCTCTCAAGGATGCTCAGGCTTGGGCGAAAAGAAAGAATTTAAGTTATTTGGATCAGCAGTTTTTGGCGGCCAGTGAAAAGAAGGGGATTGAGGAGCAAATTGCTCAAGAGAAGCTGGAAGCGGAATTAGACAGAGAGAGGAAGGATCGGGCAGCGACCCAGAAGAGAAATCAGGTACTAACTGAGGCGAATCGGAAGGCTCAACGGCGGATTCAGATTGGCGCTGTGGTGCTAAGTATAGCTGTGTTGGGAGCAATTGTTTCAGGATTAGTGGCAAGAAAGGAAATGATCAAATTACAAAAAACTAAAGCTGATTATGAAATACTCAAAGAAGATATCGAACCCCTTAATCGCCTTTCTGAACTTGCCGAAGAACTCCAAAACAACGGGCTGTCTTCTGAAGCACAAGAGGCATGGCGTCAAGCCAGTCAGTCTACTAAAATCCTAGAAAACAAACGCCATCTCAAGCAAGCCATGCTCCTAGCTTCGATTTCTTTAGCAAATCAGCAACTTAGCCAGAAGTACCAAGAATTTGAACAGGATAGTAAAGCAACCGAACGGTGGAATGAGGCTAGGCAAAGGATTAAACAGATAAAGGAAAAAAATCTCTTACCCTCACAACCAAATCTAGATGTCCCCGAAGAATGGGCAATTTATGTTCATGTCAAAAGAGTCCAGGGGAGTAGGCTGAGGAAAGAAGGGAAGATAGAGGAAGCATTAAAAGTTTACAAGGAAGCCTTTGATAGACTTGATACTGCTTGGAAAAAGTTTCCAAACGTTGATCTCGATACAGAAATTCCTATACCTAGCTTTCTTCCTCAACAACAGTCAATACTTTCAACGAATGCCGTAGAAAATTTTCATCGAGAATACATTTATTTACTATCTGAAAACGGTCAAGACTATCAAATGGTCAAAAACTCTCTTTTCAATCACTTCCTAGCTGAAATTCACTTCTTTATGAAGTCTGCAAACTGGAAAGATGCTGACCTAAAAAATGTTCGTATCATGCTTTACATCGCTGATCGAGAAAAAGAAGGTTGGCTCGATCGCCCAGATATCAAAAACTTCTCCTGCCAAAAGCTACGTACTCTTAACACGCTTTGGGTCAAACACTCAGATGGCAAGTTTGGCTTCAGTGTACAAAAGCAGATCTTGGACAAAATTATTGCTGAGCGTGGCTTACCCAAGGGAGAGTATGATAAATTATTAGATGAAACATGGTACGAGTGGTGGGAAAAAGTAAACTGGTTTGCAGAAATTTTCAACAAAAACAAAGCCGAGGAAGGTCACTTACCCTTGGCACCGTGGAACACCAAGGATAATCGTACTGCGACTTTCCGGGGAGGAGACCCCCCAGTGACTCCTTGGCGCAAGTCTTTTCTGAGTGTTCTATTCTCCCGTTGCGACTGGTAGACTTTAACATCCTGTAGCTAACCGCTCAAACTATAACCTTAAAATTATCAATTTTAAGGTTATCTTGGCGGTCATTTACTTACTAATTATCCCATTCTTCCGAATCATCAATCATACCGGGATTAATTAGGGTAATATCATACTCATCCATTTGATCTACTGGATCAGTTGGGGTATTCTCTCGCTTGAGTAGATAATATTTAGCACTGACCTTAGGCGCAAAAATTACCTCATCTTCATCTTCGAGATCATGGGCTTGAAGCTTACGACCATTGATTAAAATGCCATTGGAACTAGCCTTACCTTTGAGGTTACCATCAAAAATTCGGTAGTAGGGACTACCATCAGAACGTCTACGCCTTACTAAGGTGGCATGTCGGCGAGACACAAACTTTGAAAACAGGCGGATATCAGACTCTGGATCTCTACCGATAGAATATACCTCCTCTTCCAAAGGAATCTGCTTGCTTCCCTTGTCATCCTCAATAATCAATAAATGGTTGTGGTCAGATTGTGTAGCCATGAATCGCTCGTGATCAAAAGGGTAATTGGTTGAGAACAATGCTCTTATTTACTTACATTGACACAGCTCTCAACCAGCTTGCGACTGACTTAGGAATTGCACAGTAATAAGTTTACCATTTGTGCATACTAATTCAGAGGTGTAACTCTTGCTGCTCAAGGAATGGCGTTATTAAATCCTTGTTTCAACTAACCTGTAATAGGTAAGTTATTTTTGCGCGATTCCTTAGGTACTGATTTACCTAGAAAACTCTCCTGATTGCTGAGCATTATCTGATTATCCCTTGAATCAATAAAAGTAAACTACCAGACGCGAAGCTTACCCTATGGCGGTGGCTTCCGACGACCCAGGATACTGTAGCCTTCTGAAACCTTGCTGCTCTGATGGTCTATTATAGGTATTCAACTGGACTTGATCTAATTCCGTAAACGGGTTAGCAGCAGTGAATTTGTGACAACACTGATTGAGCTGAAAGCCATGAAGGCACCAGCAGCAGCAGGAGAAAGTACCATGCCAAATCCTGGTAGTAGCCCACCAGCGGCAATGGGAATACCCAATATATTGTAACCGAATGCCCAAAACAGATTCTGGCGGATTTTGTTGAAGGTGGCTCGTGATAGATCTATGGACTTGACCACATCGAGCAAGTTATTTGTGATCAGAATAATTCCTGCTGTTTCCGCTGCCACATCGGTTCCCCCATGCAAGGCAATCCCAACATCAGCTTGTGCTAGAGCTGGACTATCATTGATGCCATCTCCCACCATAGCCACACAGTTTCCCTGGTCTTGAAGGTTTGCGATCGCATTAGCTTTGCCATCAGGAAGCACCCCAGCAATAACATCCTCTGGCTCTATTGACAAAGTTTTGGCCACAGCAGCCGCTACTTCCGGTCTATCACCAGTTAGCATCATCACCCGCAATCCTAGGTCTTTGAGGTGTTCTACTGTTTGTTTAGCCTCGACTCTCGGAACATCATTGACACCAATTAATCCAACTAGTAGCCCATCAACGGCTACGTAAACTACTGTTTTACCCCCATCTGCCAAAGCCTTGACTTCAGCTTGAGCAGTATCACTGATGGTAACACCCTGCTTACTCAACCAGTCTGCACTGCCAAGCACTACCCGTTGGTTTTCTACTAAAGCTGATAGTCCCAATCCTGGTTCTGTGTAAAAATCTTGAGCCCCTAACATCGGTAACTGTTGCTGTTGAGCTTCGGTAAGAATTGCGCTACCTAAGGGATGGGATGTGCCACTTTCTGCTGCTGCTGCCAGTTGCAGCAATTGGCTAGCAGAAGATAGAGCAATGGTTTTCGTACCAATAGCGCTCTGTTGGTCATTCTCTGTCTCAGGTTGAATCAGCAGGCAATCGGTAACCGTAGGTTGACCCTGAGTTAGGGTACCGGTTTTGTCAAAAACCACAGTATCCAGCCGATGCACCTGTTCTAAAATGTCACCACCTTTGATTAATAAGCCCCGCTTTGCCCCCAGGCTGGTACCGACTAGAATGGCGGTAGGTGTGGCTAGACCCAAGGCACAGGGACAAGCAATCACTAAAACTGCGATCGCTAATTTCAAACTCAACAATAATGGAGAAGCCGCCATGGTTGACCAGACCTCTGGCCAGATTTTAGTCCCAGCCACGTACCAAAATAGGAAGGTTAAAAATGCGATCGCCATCACCCCATAGGTAAAATACCCTGCTACCAAATCCGCTAACTGCTGTACTGGCGCTTTCCGAGTTTGCGCTTCCTCCACTAGTGCTACAATTTGTGCCAGAGTAGTTTCCCTACCAGTACGGATTGCCTTTACCACCAGCACTCCCGATTGATTCAATGTACCACCAGTAACCATGTCCCCTGGTTGCTTCAATACTGGTCGGGATTCCCCCGTCAGCATTGACTCATCAATCGATGACACTCCCGTAATCACTTCCCCATCTACAGGAACTTTTTCCCCAGGTAATATCCTTAAGCATTCTCCCACCCGGACTTGCTCCACAGGAATTTCGATACCCGTTTGATCACCTTCTGTACTGTCTAATGTTCCAATCAAACGGGCGACCTGAGGCTGTAGGGATAGCAAAGACTCAAAATCAGCAGTAGCTTGATATCTTGCTCCTTGCTCTAAGGTCCGACCTAAGAGAATAAAACCCAGCAACATCACTGGCTCATCAAAGAAACATTCCCATCCCAGGTTAGGGAATAGTAATGCCACACAGCTAGTGGTGTAAGCCGTCACTGCCCCCAGTCCGATCAACGTATTCATATTGGGAGCACCGTGCCACAAACCGCGCCCACCCTCCACTATAATAGAGCGTCCAGGTAATAATAGCGCTAGAGTTGCCAGTCCCCAATGGAACCACAAAGTACTCAATACTGGCAGCATTGGTCCATGGAACCAATGACCGATATGTCCGACTGTAGAGAAGACAATCAGGACAGCAGCAATCACTAGTTGCTGGCGGTATGCTCTAGCTTCTTGCTGATGTCTCTGGGCTGGTGTTAACCTATCCTGGCTCTTAGTTCCCTGTTCAGTTTCAGGTAAACGGGGTTGACTAGGAAACCCTTTTGATGTAAGCAGCTCAGCTAAGACAGTTGGTTCCACCTCACCAGCTTGATACTCGACCACAGCTACCCCAGTTACCAGATTGACACAGGCTTTCGATACTCCAGGGTTACTGCTCAGTTGCCGTTCCACCACACCAACACAACCAGCACATTTCATGCCAGTTACATCTAATGTGATCGTTTCTACAGGCAAAGCTGGTTGGGTTAAGGTAGTCTTGGGATAAGTTGGGATAGATTTT
>NZ_JAAHIE010000381.1:0-7332 GCF_010671945.1 Moorena sp. SIO4E2 | reverse complement strand
TCGCCTCCTAGGGCGATTTACTCGCCCTAGGAGGCGCGCACCTAGATATCACATTTACAACTAGATTAGGGATATAACCCTTAATCCCTGATCCCCCATCCCCTGAGTAAAGTAAGGAGGTGCTAAGGTTGGCTAGAGTCAGAGTGCGACAACACGTTAATCCACTTAGCAAGCAATATCAGATGCCGGTGAGTCCTCCGGATTGGAATCAAGTTTATGCCCAAACTACTCAACCATTACATCTGGATATTGGCTGTGGGAGAGGGGAATTTTTATTGCAGATGGCAACACAACAACCCCACTGGAATTTTTTGGGGTTAGAAATTCGGGAACCATTGGTACAACAAGCCAACAGTAAGGTGGTAGATTTAGGGTTGAGCAATCTCCTATTTTTGTTCTGTAATGCTAATAGTTCTATAGATTCACTCTTTAGCTCTTGGCACCCTGGTGCCTTGCAGCGCGTCACTATTCAATTTCCTGATCCTTGGTTCAAGAAGCGACAAGCCAAACGACGTATAGTTCAGCCCACCTTGGTTGATAATCTAGGGGCTTATTTGACCAGTGGAGGGGAGGTCTTTCTACAATCCGATGTGGAGGAAGTGGCAGTGGAAATGCGATCGCGCTTCGATGCTCATCCAGTCTTCTACCGGCCAGAGACTGCTTGGCTGCCAACCAACCCCCTGCCAGTGCCTACTGAACGGGAAATTTCCACCCTCGCTCGTGGTGAACCTGTGTACCGAATGTTGTTCTTTCGCCGTGATGATGTTTAAGGAATAGTCAACTACCGCACGCTGAATCATAGATTACAGCGTGGGCTTGAAAGAGTCTGTTGACCAGACGGCTAGTTTTATTATTAGCAGCCGTTAAGACCAAGAGTTAAAATTCCTACCCTGGAGTACGTGCCAGCTCTAGGCTCTAGAAGTAAGTAATTAAACAGGTCATTCGGGAAAGCCAGTGTTACTTACAAAGTACCGGGTCTTAACATCGTCGTTCGCGCAAGCGTGTGCAAAGCACTCGGGAGCATCCCAATTTGGCACGTTAGCTCTTTTTAGGGGGCTGAAACCCTTGAAATATCGTTGCTTTGGGTAATATTGTTTCCAAAATGGGATGCTCCCAAGCACTCGGCAAACTTTACCCTGAAAAGGAGTGTTCAAAGTAATGCGAGTTTTCGTACTAGATAAAGATAAACAACCTTTAGAGCCTTGTCATCCGGCAAGAGCTAGAGAACTACTCAAAAAAAGGAGAGCTAAAGTTTTTAAACGTTATCCATTCACCATTATTCTGCTAGACAGAACAGTTAATAATTCGGTTACCCATCCATATCGAATCAAGATAGATCCTGGTTCAAAAACCACAGGTATTGCCATTGTCCAGGAGTCAACAGGACGAGTAACTAATGCCTTAGAAATTTATCATCGAGGTTTACAGATTAAAAATGCCTTGGAGTCTCGTAGGGCTTTAAGACGTGGACGGCGTAACCGTAAAACTCGTTACCGTAAGCCCAGATTTATTAATCGTATAAAACCGGAAGGATGGCTCCCACCATCGTTAATGAGTCGAATTTTTAATGTTGAGACTTGGGTTAGGCGACTTACTAAGTTATGTCCTGTAACTGCAATTTCTCAAGAGTTAGTCCGCTTTGACACTCAAAAGATACAAAATCCTGAAATCTCAGGGGTTGAATATCAACGAGGCGAGTTATTTGGTTTTGAGGTCAAAGAATATTTACTAACCAAGTGGGGACGAAATTGTGTGTATTGTGGTGCGGAAAACGTGCCTTTAGAAGTAGATCATATTATTCCCAAATCAAAAGGAGGTAGCAATCGAGTTAGTAATTTAACCTTGGCTTGTCGAAGCTGTAACCAGAAAAAAGGGAACAAACCCATTGAGAAGTTTCTCAAGAAAAAGCCTGATGTACTCAAAAGAGTACTAGCCAAAGCAAAAACCCCACTCAAAGACGCAGCAGCAGTAAATGCAACTCGTTGGGAATTATTCAGAAGACTAAAGCTAACTAGATTACCTGTAGAGACTGGCTCCGGCGGTCTGACTAAGTTTAATCGTAAAACCAGAGGCATTGATAAGACTCATTGGGCAGATGCTGCTTGTGTAGGTAAATCTACTCCTGAAAAACTGTTGCTCAATGGTATCAAGCCTTTAATAGTCAAAGCTAAAGGTCATGGTGTTCGTCAACGATGCAGAACTGACAAATATGGTTTTCCAAAAGCTCATGGATCTAAAGCTAAATTCTTTCGAGGGTTTCAAACGGGAGACATAGTTAAGGCTGATATCCCAAAAGGTAAATACGCTGGGCAATACACAGGACGGATTGCTATTCGTTATCGTCCTAGCTTCATGTTGTCATTACCTAATCAACGCTTTGATGTCCATCCTAAATACTTGCAAACAATCTTTAAGGCTGACGGTTATGAATACCAAGTCAATCAATAAGGATTCGCTACCGCTGGCCGTAGGCCACGCTACGCGAACAATTTATTTGTTGGCGGCAATTCCCCAGACACTGACCCTACGGGTTCAGGTGTCCGCCCCCTTGCCGCATTAATGGTGGAGTAGGAACACTCGTAGCCAAACCGCCTTCTGATTCAATCAGATCAGCGGGCTACTGGTCAGTATGCTCCTGCCCAATTTGCTTCTCCCCTATGGTTCGCTCTACGTAATTAAAGAATGAATAACCATCAAGCTGAGGCAACTCAGGCAGAAATTATGGTTGTGGATGACACACCAACCAATTTGCAGCTGCTATCTTCCATCCTGATTCAGCAAGGCTATCAGGTTAGGAGCATGATCGATGGACTACTTGCCTTGGAATCAGCATTGTGTGATCCACCGGATTTGATTTTACTAGACATTATAATGCCAAAGATCGATGGCTATGACGTCTGTAAACAGCTGAAATCTAATCAAAAAACTCAGGGAGTTCCAGTAATCTTTATCAGTGCTCTGGATGAAACTTGGGACAAGGTGAAAGCCTTTGCTGTTGGTGGTGCTGACTATATCACCAAGCCATTCCAGGTTGAGGAAGTTTTAGCCCGTGTGGAGAATCAATTGACTCTGCACAAGCTACAAACACAACTGATTGAGCAAAATCAACTGCTGCAACAGGAAATTCGCGATCGCATTTCCGCCCAAACTGCTTTAGAAGCCCTCAATCAAGAACTTGAAACCAGAATCCAAGCTCGCACAGTGGAACTAAGAGATTACTTAGAACAGCTACGCAACTTGGAATCGCAATTGCGTCAATCACTGGAGCGTGAAAAAGAAGTCAGTGACCTTAAATCTCGGATTATTTTTACCATATCCCATGAGTACCGTACACCTTTAATGACAATTCTATCCTCTGTGGAACTCCTAGAACAGTACCGTCATAAATTGACTGATTCTCAGCAAGTTAAACATTTTTGGCGGATCCAAGGTGCGGTCAAACATATGACTACCCTAGTCAATGATTTATTATTCATTAATCAAGCAGAATTTGATAAGTTAGAATTTCAACCAGTTGCTTTGAATTTAGTAACATTTTTTCAGGAGTTATTCTGCCCAATTCAATCAAGCCTTGGGGCTAAACATCGGCTACTATTTAGTAGTAAAAGAGACTGGGAGCCAATATTAGGAGACCCCAAAATTATTAGACAAATTCTGAATAACATCATCTCCAATGCCATTAAATATTCTCCCGATGGTGGGACTATTTTAGTACAGCTAAACGGAGATGAAGAGAAAGTAATCTTACAGATAATTGATCAAGGTATTGGCATCCCTAAAGAAGACCAACCAAAATTGTTTGAGTCTTTTAGTCGTGCCAGTAATGTGGGTATAATCCCAGGAACAGGACTAGGGTTATCAATTGTCAAAAGTTGTGTAGACTCACACGGTGGTAAGATTCACGTGGAAAGTGAAGTGGGTGTTGGAACAACCTTTACCATCACCTTGCCCAAGAATTTACCAGAAGAAGACGAATAAGCCGGTTACCTAATTACGCAGCAATTGGTATACAATAATAAATTGTGCCATTATTATAATCCGTCAATGCCTAAACTAAAAAGCCGCAAATCAGCTGCCAAGCGTTTTAGAGCTACTGGCAGTGGTAAAATAAGACGCCGCAAAGCGTTTAAAAATCACTTACTAGAACACAAGACCTCAGAACGGAAGGGGCGCTTGTCTAAACTGACCTTGGTAGACGAACGGGATGCGGATAATGTTCGCCTGATGTTGCCTTATATGTAAATCTTAACAGAAGACCTAAACTGCTAACACTACTAAACTAACATACTAGCTAGAATCAACCATGACACGGGTAAAACGCGGTAATGTCGCTCGTAAGCGGCGCAAAAAAATTCTCAAACTTGCTAAGGGGTTCAGAGGTTCCCACTCGAAACTCTTCCGCATTGCTAACCAACAAGTGATGAAAGCACTGCGCAATGCCTATCGTGATCGCCGCAAGCGCAAGCGGGATTTTCGACGTCTGTGGATTACTCGCATTAACGCAGCAGCACGTCAAAATGGCATTAGCTACAGCCAGCTGATGGGTCAAATGAAAAAAGCCAATATCCAAATTAACCGCAAGATGTTGGCACAGCTGGCAGTTCTGGATCCAGATAGCTTTAACAAAGTGGTGGAGTTAGCGGCTAAAGCTGAGTAAGCATATGCGCTACGCGCACGCTACGCGCGTCTGCGGTCAGCCGTCAGCTTTTGGCCATTCGCGTAGCGTAGCCATAGGCCAAGGCTAATGGCTGATAGCTGAATGCTTAGCAACCTGAGAAACTCTGGTTTTGGGTAAATGGGTAATCCGTAAGGGTAAGGCTTGTTGAGGGTAAAAACCATCTTTGGTTCTTTTGATTATTATAGATTATAAGAATTATCCCATCCAAATTGAATTGGGAGTTAATTGCTATTTAATTGGTATTGTTTTTTCAGGCAAGTCCCTTAAGCAAGACCGATTACCTTACCTTTTTGCGAATTTCGATTCCCCGACCGATGCTTAAGCACAAGTTCTTCAACTTTGGTATGGTCTTCGGATTGACGGCGATGTCTTTTTTGACACCGTTACGGGTTGGGAGTGCTCAACTTGAGGAAATAGAGCAGCGGGGTCAGTTGATTGTTGCTGTCAAAGATAATCTGCGCCCTTTGGGATATAGGGATGCGGATGGCAAGTTACAAGGATTGGAAATTGACTTAGCACGACGTCTAGCAGAAGAACTGTTAGGTAATTCTGATGCGGTGGTGTTGCAGCAGGTGGGAAATCTTGACCGACTGAAGGTGGTTTTGGACGGTGAAGTTGACCTGACAATTGCTAGAGTCACAGCCACAGCACCTCGCCGCCGATTAGTGGATTTTAGTATCCCCTACTACCTGGATGGCACGGGTTTGATTACTAAAGACCCCTTAATTACCAGATTGGGTGATCTCCATAGCAGAACCATCGCCATACTCAATCATTCTAGCACAATTGCTGTCGTGCAGTATGCTTTACCGGAATCTAGGGTGGTGGGAGTAGATTCCTACCAAGAAGCGCGTACGCTTTTAGAAAATGGTAGGGCTGATGCTTTTGCTGCCGATAAGAGCATTCTCAGTGGCTGGGTACAAGACTATCCTGAGTATCGGATGCTACCAGTGTGGCTCTCGGGTGAAGCCTTGTGTGTGGTGATGCCTAAGGGGTTACAATACACCAAGCTAAAGCAGCGCGTGAATCATGCGATCGCACGTTGGCAAGCAGATGGTTGGTTAGCTCAACGAGCTACTGCTTGGGGATTACCATTAAGAAGAAAAACTGTCAAACCTTATGAATGATACACTGCCAACTATTTATCTTTCCGTTTTGCTAGTCCTACTTGCTGGTGTTACTTTCGCGGTGCTGCGCCAAGTTATCAAAACTCGTAGAATTGAAACCACTCTCTCTCGGTTGGAGAAAAAGCTGCAAAAAGACCGGGGGACAGTTATAGAGTATTACGAGTTGGGCAGTATTTATGCGGACAAGAAGCTATTTGGTCAAGCTATCCTGCTATTTCAAAAAGCATTGAAAGGGACTGATGCTGACGAAGAAAACCTTGGTCCTGTCTATAATGCTTTGGGTTTCGCCTATTGTGCTAAAGAACAGTATGATCTGGCTATTCGCCAGTACAAAGAAGCCTTGAAGCAAGAGCCTGGATATGTCACAGCCCTCAACAATCTCGGTCATGTTTACGAGCGCAAGCAATTAACTGCTCAGGCGTTAGAAGCTTATGATGAGGCGCTCAAATATGACCCCAAGAATTCTACCGCTAAGCGTCGAGCAGAATCCCTCCGGAAACGGTTGGTTACACCAGCTTGAATAAAGTCAGAAGAATCAATTATGAAGTAAGCTGTTGAGCTAGGGTCGGCAAAAGGTCGTCACAGATAACCTGAACTGAAAAATCTATCACTTTTGCCCACCTTTGATTCAAATCGAGAACAGTAACACCAGCACAAGACAATGCCAGACACACATATTCGCTTTGATTGGGCAATCAAAAAACTGCTGCGTAATCAAGCTAACTTTGGTGTTTTGGAAGGGTTTTTAAGCGAGTTGTTGCATTTCGATATTACCATCAAAACCCTTCTCGAAAGCGAAGCTAATCAAGAAACACTCGATGATAAAACCAACCGAGTTGATATTCTCGCTGAAACCACTGATGGTGAGCTGATCCTGATTGAAGTACAAAACAACCCTCAACACGATTATTTTCACCGTATGCTCTACGGTGCGTCTAAGTTAGTCACCGAATACTTAGACAAAGGTGAAGAGTACGGTCAAATTAAAAAAGTCTACTCAATTAATATAGTCTACTTTAACCTGGGAATGGGAGATGACTATATTTATTCCTATCGTGGAGAATTCGTTGGGGCTAATCTGGGGGATATCCTGCAACCGACAAAAACTCAGGAATTTAAATTTCACATCAATAAAGTAGCAGATATCTTCCCAGAATACTACCTGCTGAAAGTAAGGAATTTTAAGGACTTAGCGAAAAACCCCTTAGATGAATGGATTTATTTTCTGAAAAACAGCGACATCAAAGCCGAATTTTCGGCCAAAGGAATAGCCGAAGCCAAGGAGGCGCTACGAGTCACTAATTTATCAGAACAAGAACGAGCCGCTTATGAGCGTTATATCAACAACAAGCGTGACGAAGCTAGTATCCTGAGTACCCAAGAGTTTGAGACTAAATGGCAAGTGGAACAGGCAGAAATTCGAGGTATTGAAAAAGGGATAAAACAAGAAAAAATAGCGATCGCCCGTTCCTGCCGGGAACAAGGTTTAGATGTGGAGACTATTATGAAAATCACCCAACTTTCTCG
>NZ_JAAHIE010000380.1:0-7347 GCF_010671945.1 Moorena sp. SIO4E2 | reverse complement strand
TCTGCTGGTGATACTACTACAATTCTATTTTTTTCTAGGGCTTCTGCTGCTAAGGTCAACACCCTGGCTTTTTCCCCATGTTTTTTAGTCGAAACCAACAAAGTTGCTTCCGCTAGTCCATAAGCTGGATAAAGAGCATCCCTACGGAAACCAAATGGTTCAAAAGTGGCAATAAAATTTTCCACTGTTTCTTGGCGAACTGGCTCGGCTCCGTTGCTAGCTGTACGCCAACTACTTAGGTCTAAATTCGCCCTTTGTTCTGCTGTGGTTCTTCTTAGGCAATGTTCGTAGGCAAAATTTGGTCCTTGACTATGGGTAACTCGGTAGCGTGAAATTGTCTGTAGCCAACGAATGGGTCGCATATAGAAGGCGATGGGCGACATCACATAGCAGGGAATACCGGAATATAGCGGTTGGATTAGTCCATCAACGAGTCCATAATCGTGAAAATGGGGAACCCACGTTGTGGCGATACTGTCTGATGTATAACCCCAAGCTTCTTTTATGTAACTACAGTGGTGTATTAAATTTTTGTGGGTTAGCATCACACCCTTTGGTGTTGAAGTGGAGCCGGATGTGTATTGAAGATAAGCCAGAGTATCGCCATTTAGATCTGGTTTTTGCCATTTTTGTGATAGCGAAATAGGAATTTTATCGCTAACTATCCATTTGATCCTTTTGAATTCTGAAGACAACTGAGAAGTGGATTCTTTGAGTTGGGAATACTTGGAAAAATCAGTAAGTATTACCGAAGCTTGGGCATCAAAGACAATTGCTTCAAGCCTAGGTAGTGTCCGCTTCAGTCTAATTGGGTCTGGTGGTGGTGCCGGAATGGCAACCACTCCTGCATACAAACACCCAAATAAGGCGGCGATAAATTCTAGTCCCTGTGGATATAGGAGTAAAGCCCTTTCATTCCTATCTACTTGTTTTTGAAGTTCTACAGCAATTGCCCTGGCTTTTTCATCTAATTCTTTGTAACTTAGGCTATTTACCTCTTTTTCCCCATTCTGTAGGAAACTGTAAGCTTTTCGAGCAGATTGATAGTGGGAGCGATATTGAAGAAGGTCAATTAAAGTAGAAAATTCTTGCTCATTTTTCATATACTCAATTTGGATTCACCACTATTGTTTGCCAATAACGTACGCAATTTTCTGGTCTAACCATGGCTGACCACAACCTATAACCTTACGGACACCTGTAACCTAGCTACAGACGGGTATTACTTGGTTTTGTTCTAGTGCTTTCCTCTGCATAGGTATGCGTACGCTAACCACCGAGACAGATTTTGACTGCGTCTCGGTGGTGGATATGTGGGCACTGCAATTACGCCAGCATACAAGCACCCAAACAAAGCAGCAATGAAGTCTATACCTGGTGGTACTACTAGCTCGCGCTCGTTCTCCCGTTGCCCCCAGAGACGGCAACTGGCAGGCGTACGCCCTTGAGCGTTGGTCTAATACCTCATAGGTGATACCATCAGTTTCTTCTTCCCCTTTTTCCTTGAAGGTATCAGGGATTTGTTCAGGCTGAGAATGGGCTCTCAAGCGCCACAACTCTACCAGATTGTCAAACTTCTCGTCAAGGTCTAAAAATCTGAGATTTTTCAAGTTTCAACCTCCTTGGTAGATAGCGTTTTTCAACGCTTACTTGCTCCCCTGCCACAGTTTTTTACTGTTTTAACTTTACTTAGGTGTACTTAGGTTTCTGAGCCTTGAGAGGCACCGAAATTAGGCAATATGAGAAATTTAGCACGAAAAAAATAACCTGTCAACCCTAATCGTCAATAAATTCTGCTTGACTCTCGTCCCACCTATAGCTATATAAAACCTAAGTACTCTGACATCTAGGAGTACTCACTAGCAGTAATCCATTGATTAAGGTACTTTCGTCCTAGGTTTTAGGGAGTAGGGAGTAGAGAGTAGGGAAAAAATGCTTGAGTTCTCATTACTAACAGAAACGCTATTAATTTTTTGTAAACTGTGTTAAGAAACTTCAAGTTGCTCAAACCGTTGCTGTTCCCTATTCCGAGACCCAAAGTTTCCAACTCTTAACAGTCCACTTTACTTGTCTGGGACTCCTTAGCTATAGAAAAAGCTATAGAAAAATAACATTTTCAACCAGACTCTCCCAACTCCTGATTGGATCTGATCAGGATTTCTGGGAAAACTTAGGATAAGATGCTAATGGAGATCAGAGGATAACTGTGTCTCAAGACCTATTGCAAAACCGAGACTACACCATAATTCTGGCAAGAAATGCCTCTAAAACCTTTGGAACCCAGCCTGGACTGGACAAGCAATGGTTGCTAGCTCAGGAGTCTATTATCGCCTTGGCAAAGAAATGTGAGGAACTTGATCCAGATGGACTCACTATTTATATTGCATCTACTCCCTATCAAAAATATGACAACACCACTAGTCAGGCATTAGTTGACCTGTTTGAGCAGCCCTATGGTTCAGACAGCATCAATGTGGTTGAGCCGCTCAAAGTTGCACTTGATGACCACTTTAGCCGTAAATCCCGCCAGCAGACAAAAGCAAACGGTGATATTATTATCGTCATCCTGGATAGTGAACCAAAGCCACCCATGGCTGTAGTCAAATTGCTAGTGGCAGCAACTAATAAGATGGATTCTCAGGAAGAACTGGGTGTGATGTTTGCCCAAGTGGGGGAAGACCCCATTACTCGTGGTTTTCTAACTGCCTTAGATGATGATTTACATGCTGCGGGAGCTAAGTTAGATATTGCCGACACTAAGCTTTTGTCAGCTATGGAGGAAAGTCAGATTACCAAGTTTTTGCTCGATGCCCTATATGATTAGGATGTAAGCTATCAGCGGTCAGCCGTCAGCCGTCAGCCTTGAGCTTTCAGCTTATTTTATTCAAAAGCACCTCCAGTAGCCTGGCCACAGCCCCAAAGCTGATAGCTGATAGCTGATAGCTGACCAGCTTATGGGTATTAGCTGATAGCTTTGATGAAAATGAATGCTTACCAATGAACACGGTTAAGTTGCAAAAACTATAGCATTTCCCAATAAGTTTAAACAAGGAATACCATTTGTTTTTTTATCAAAAATACCTATATACTTGACTTGATTAAATCTTGCCTCTTGCCTCTTGCCTCTTGCCTCTTGCCTCTTGCCTCTTGCCTTTACCTAAGGATTCTGTTCACAACTCAAATACAAACGCTATATGTCTACACCAACCAATATCAATAAAATTATGATTGAACGTCCTAGCCAAGACCATCTTGATAACTTGGGTGTCTCAAATTGGCCAATTTGGACAAAGGAAGTCTCGGAATTTCCCTGGACTTACGATGAACAGGAAATTTGTTACTTACTAGAAGGTGAAGTAGTTGTCACGCCAGATGGTGGTGAACCAGTTCAAATTGCCAAAGGAGATTTGGTCACTTTCCCAGCTGGAATGTCTTGCACCTGGAAGATTATTTCTAATGTTAGAAAACACTATCAATTTGGCTAGAATTTTGGCGTTGCTGAATTAAGGAATGAATGCGCGATTATCTGGTGAAAGTTAAAGCCCCCTAAATCCCCCAAGCGAGCAATCCCTCGCTTGGGGGACTTTAAGAGTTTTGTTCCCCCCAAGCGAGCAATCCCTCGCTTGGGGGGCTAGGGCGTGTTTTCAAAGTTTTCCGCAAGATTATGATCCCCCCCAGCCCCCCTTAAAAAAGGGGGGAGCCATACTCAAAGTCCCCCTTTTTTAAGGGGGATTTAGGGGGATCTCCGAGTTTGAAAACACACCCTAGGGGGGCAAAACCATACCCATAATCAGCAACGCCAGAATTTTGAGGGGCTTTGATCCAGGATTTTAGGGAGTAGGGGTAATAAAATTGAAGTGATTAACCGGAATTTATATCCCTACTCTATATGCCTACTTTATTGTTTCACTCATCTGCTTCTCTAATTCTTCTAATAATTGATCGACATCTTTCCCAACTTCTATAAAGCACTCCGGTGGTGAAAGTTCAGGTTCAAATTGAATCAGTTTCAACTGTCCATTACCAATACCAATAATCAGAACTTCCTGCTCAGGTTTATGAGCATCCACCACTCCCAAAATTTCCTGAATTTGGTTATTAACCTGACGATTTAGGGTTTCTATTGCTGCCCTAGGACAGTAAACAAAATGTGGCTTCGGTTTCATATCAAGTCCGAGGGTTTCATCAGTTTCTCCTTTTTCCAGAAATAGCCCCCAAGCCAGTGCAGCTAATTCTTTTTGATTGGCTTTAACAAACTTATCTAACTGATGTTGCCACTTGTTTATTGCTAAGTCTTGCCGATTACTACCGAATAAGTCCATATATTATTTATCAATTGGGTGAGGTACTTTCGTTATGGGTTTTAGTTAGCAGTTAGTAGGGAGCAGGGAAAAAATCCTGTGTACCTCATAACTATGGAAAACGCTATACTCACATCCCGATTGTCTAGAGCGACACAAACCAAAAACTAACCCAAGAAACTAAGGCAGATGGGTGGTTTTTACTAGACAGCTGCACCATGATATCATTTCCGGTACCGCGCACCACCGGACTTGATATGAATGATTTTTGGACAGATATTCTCAACTTTGCCAAAGACACCACAAACCGTGTCGGTAATCGGCACCTCCGGGACTTTGGTCAGGTACAAGGGTCCGAAAAAGCCGATGGTACGTTAGTGACCCAGGCGGACAGGTGGGCAGATCAAGAAATTAGAGATGCGATCGCATCTCATTTCCCCAGCCACGGCGTACTGAGCGAAGAAGCATCCCACGAATTTCCTGAGTCTGAATGGTGCTGGATTATTGACCCTCTTGATGGCACCACCAACTTTACTAGAGGAATTCCCCTGTGGGGGGTTTCCTTAGGCTTGTTGTATCACGGAACTCCAGTGTTTGGTTATATTCATTTTGCCCCTGTCCAGCAATCCTTTCATGGTTTTTGGCTCGGGAAATCAGACCTCAAAGGTGTAGAAAACGGTGCTTTTCTCAATGGACGTCCCATCCACAGCAGCCAGGATTCCCCTAGCCAAAACCACTTTTTCAACCTGTGCGCCCGTAGTACCTCAGTAATGAAGCAACCCTTCCCCTGCAAAATTCGGATGCTAGGGGTTGCCAGTTACAACTTTATCGCCACTGCCAACGGTGTCACCTTAGGAGGAGTGGAAGCCACCCCTAAGATTTGGGATTTTGCTGGAGCTTGGGTGATTATTCACGCAGCTGGGGCAGTTTGGGTACCCCTAGATTCTCAGACAATTTTCCCCCTAGAAGTAGGCCAAGATTACGGTCAGCGGTCGTTTCCAACTCTAGTTGCAGCACGTCCGGAATTAGTGAGTGTGTTTAAGCCCTTGGTAGAGTTTCTTGGGAATAAGACAAGTTGAATGTAGAATGTAGAATTAAGAATGTAGAATTAAGAATGTAGAATTAAGAATGTAGAATGTAGAATGTAGAATTAAGAATGTAGAATTAAGAATGTAGAATGTATAAGGCCAAATGTAGAATGTAGAATTAAGAAGGCCAAATGTAGAATGTATAAGGCAGAATGTAGAATGTATAAGGCAGAATGTAGAATGTATAAGGCAGAATGTATAAGGCCAAATGTAGAATTATAAGTTCTAAATTCCCAATTCTAAATTCTAAATTCTAAATTCCCAATTCTACATTCTAAATTCTAAATTCTAAATTCTAAATTCCCAATTCTACATTCTAAATTCTAAATTCTACATTCTACATTCTACATTCTTAATTCAAAAGGGATGTTCCCATAAATAATCTGCGATCGCATTTTCTCCTGCCAGTTTCTCTGGCTGAGCACCCAACAAAACGGAAATTTGTTCCAACTGATGATTGAATCGTCGAGCAACCCGACTGGGTATACCGTAGTCATAGATAATATGACCTTGCCCAGCAATCACTACTACTTGATAATCTGGGTTAGCTTGGGCAAACAAAGCAATCTTCTCTGCCATGGTTTCATCCCATAACACTTGGGCTGTGAAAAAATTGTCGAAGTTGAGACTATTGCTATGACCGGCGTGGTGATGTTGTTGGTAGAATCCCTGAATCAGATTGCGGTAATCAGCATTATCTGTACGAATTTCCGATAATGGGGGAATATGTTCCTGCTCAGCAGAGGTTAAACTCTCTAAACCCCTACGGGCTACTTTACGAGTGACCTCAGTGGGTGTATTTAAGGCTAACACAGGCAGTTGATTGGTTTTAGCAAAGCGTACCAGGGGAGCATAATATTCCCAAGGAAAGCCCCAGCGTTGTTCATACTCACTTTGCTTAACCAAGTCAGCTTCTGTGATTTCCCCGGCTAGGTATTGATCCAGGATATCTTGAGCTGGGCGCTGGAACATTTCCATTGCGATCGCAATTTTGGAATTTTCACGGGTTAGTGCTTCAATAATCGCTAACTGCGCCTCATGATCTTTTGTGCTATTGTGAGTTTCTCCTAAATAGATAACCCGGGCTTTTTTCCATTCCGGTAATACCTCTGGTAGGGATACTAAATTGACCGTTTCTATTTGTTGTTGCTGGCTAGTGGCAGTTGAACTATTATGTTGTTTATGTTGAGCAAAAACTGGGGTAGTACAGAGAAAGAAAATTCCTAGGGAATAAACAACGACTTTGGTAATTGTGCCCATATAAAAGTGATAATAGCTACTCAAAAATCCAACTGGTTATGTTTACTGGTCATGTTTAGCTTAACGTGATTCAGGATTGCCAGGAATTGATTTACTATCACAAAATTCCAAAAGCCGATTCAAAGCCCAAAATTCATCCACATCACCTTTGCCTGTACTAATGTGAGCCACATGACCCCCTTGGGGAGTTAAAATCAAGTTGGCATAGGGATTACTACTCGTGCGCTCTTCCAATTCTGGAATAATAGTAGGGTCAAAAATCGGGTCATCCGCAGCATAGATGATCAAATAGGGCAAAGCTAAGCTGTCCAACAGGTAAAGTCCACTAGTCTTCTGATAGTATTCATTAACGCTAGCAAACCCGTAGTAATCAATCACCATATACTGGTCAAAGCTCCGCATTGAGTTAATGCACTCCACTACACCAGCTTTAACAGCCTCAGGAAATTTTTCTAACCGTTGTTGAGCTATTTTCCTGAGTTTATGAGTAAACCTCTTTTCGATCAAACGTCCCATTGGGGTAGATAGCAAATAATCTATGGAGCGATTCGATTCCAGATTAGGACCCAAAACTGCTCCAAACCTGACCAGAGAACAATTGTTTTCAACTGCGGCCTTAAGTCCCCACAATGCCAACTGTCCCCCCATGGAAAAGCCCACCAAACCGACAGGTTCTGGGCAACCCATCTTTACTAATT
>NZ_JAAHIE010000038.1:0-29836 GCF_010671945.1 Moorena sp. SIO4E2 | reverse complement strand
GCCCCGTGGAAACCACGGCAGTTGCTCATGGGGGGAACCCCCAAGACCGCACTGCCTCCCCAAGACCGCGCTGCATCGCTTCCAACCCCTGACTACTATATTGCTCCGATTAATACAAAGGGTTATATTGCCGACGGATTTCCGATTCATATCTTTTCAAAATCTGAACTACTCAAATCCTTGGATATTGCTAACAAAAAAATAATTTGTATTTAACTAGTGCTCTCGATATATTTTGTCAAGATCAAGTGGGAAATTTCCCTAACTATTATTGAGCATATATCTTGATAATATAGTGAAATTATACATTAGTTTAAATCTGCTTAATTTATGAAAAATCTAGGTTATTGAATAATTCCAAGTCACTGCTGATAATTATCATGACTAATTCTATAGGAGCAAACAACTGAGAGGAAGAGTAGCGCTATTATGAAGATTACATTAGTATGCCATGATATTCCCTATCCGCCCATCCATGGGGCGCGATTAGACATGTGGCGAAGGATAAAAGCTTTCTCTAATTTAGGGACTGATATACAAGTTATCTGCTGGTGTAGCCATACTCCAAAACCAGAGGAAGTCCTGGAAATTAGGAAGTATGCCAAGCAAGTTTTTTTTATAAAGTTTCCAAGGACAGTCGGTTCTTTTATTCGGCGGATAATTGACTTACTCAAGTATCCTTTGGAAGTTACATCTAGAATTGTTAGAGGTAAAGAATTCAAGCTATTACTGTCTGATGTGGCTGGGTTTAATCCTGATGTTATATTCCTGGATGGTATTCACGGTGGAGAAGTAGCAAATCAGTTAAGTCAACACTTGAATCTGCTGCTGGTTATTCGCTCTCACAATATCGAGCATTTGTACTATAAGCGAAAACTTGCGTCTGCCAAAGGGTTAAACAAGCTCAAACGATATTTATCACTGTCTAACTTGGAAACCTATGAAACAAATTTACTAAAAAATAGTACTTTATTTTACGATATCTCCCTAGATGACCTAAATTTTTGGAGAAGTCAAGGATTGACCAATGGTCGCTACTTACCGCCTCTGATTGAGTTTCATGAAGAGAATAGGGAAGCAATATCCAGAGATAAACTAAGCACCAATCCTGTCTATGATATCGTTTTTTTGGGTAACCTCTTTTCGGACAACAATGTAGCGGGAATAATCTGGTTTATTACCCAAGTTATGCCGATGATACGTTTGGCGTTACCAACATTTACTGTTTTAATAGCGGGTTCAAATCCTGTCCAGCACGTTAGGCAGCTATGTGAGGAAACTGCAGAAGTTGATCTGAAAATAAATCCAGTGTCTTCTACAGAAGTATACAAGTCCGGGCGCGTTCTCATTAATCCAGTTTCAGCTGGGAGTGGCGTTAGTATAAAGTCCCTAGAAATGCTGGTTTCTGGTAGACCGATTGTTTCTACACCACAGGGAATAGCAGGTCTACCAGAAGAGGTTCATCACTACTTTGAAATTGCTGTAGATAAGTCATCCTTTGCAGAAGCAATTATCAGATTTTTGTCCCATCCTTTTAGGGATAATGTTAATCCAGGTGTGCTTGAGGACTTATTTGGTTATAAAGCAATAGAAGGCGTTATTTCGGAACTAGATTGTCTGGTTTCACTTTCAAAGTCTAACCAGTTAGCTCAAGCTAAATCTTGATCTAGCAGTTCTCAATTGGGTGAGGTACGAAGCCCTTGGGTTTAATTGGACTATGGACTAGGAAGTAGGGGTTAGAAAAATTTACTTTACCTCATAACTATGAGAAACACTATATCGCTAAAAATTGATAGTTTTTCTACTATTTTAGTGTTTAGTGGTGATTAAATTTTAGTTAGCCTTTTAGTTAGCCTTTTAGTTAGCAGACTTGAGCAGTATTTCGAGGTTTATATAAAAAAACACCACTAAACCTCTGATTGCTTGAGTAAAAATCAAAATATTAACTGTCAATTCAGTAAAAGATAAATGAGGAAACAACGTTTAATTACTAATACCAGCTACTATCTTACCTCGTGGTTTTTGAATCACTGGCAAGTTGGTAAACGCCCAATTTTGATTTTAGGTCATGGTCGCAGCGGTACAAGTTGGGTCGGGAAAACATTGTCCACCGCAAATCGTGCTATATACTACTACGAGCCATGTAATCCAGAGATTACTGGAAAAGGTAACATGGAAACATGGTTCCGATATACACGACCTGGTGAGCGAGATGACTTGCTTGAAAATGCTTTTGATAATGTCTTCAAAGGTCTACCTTTTGGAGGCGCTTGGTACCGAGGTTTCTGGGCTAGAGCACTGCCTAATTATCAAATTATCGTGAAAGATGTAGCATCTCTGATGTCCATCGAGTGGGTTTTCAAGCGCTACAATCCAAAACTATTGGTAATTGTTCGACATCCTTGCCCCACCGTATTATCAGAAATTAACAAAGAAACTCCTGCTGAGCTTTCCCGAGATACTCTATTAGATCAATCTAGCTTATTTGAAGATCATCTCGAACCCTACCGCTCAGTGATAGAGCAAGCAAAAACGCCCATAGAAATCTTTGCAGCTATCTGGGCAGCAAGACATCGTGTTGTAGCCGATGCATTGTCTCGAAATCCTGAATGGTTATTGGTCTTTTATGAGGACTTATGCTTAGACCCTATTGGTAAGTTCAAAGAGCTATTTGAGAAGTTTGAATTGCCATGGAATAGGCGGGTAGAAAACCATGTACTCCAGAGTTCAACTAACAATATACCTGGTCGTTATTCCAAGGTACGTATAAGCACCCAACAAATAAATAAATGGAAACAAACGATGACCCAATCTGAAGTCGATGTTGTGCGTAATTATGTTAAAATATTCGATATACCATTTTATCAGTCTGATCAATTCTGGTCACTATAAACCTGAGATCGTTTAGGTTTTTTTAAAGCTATGAAGTAGTTGGCGGTAGACACCTTGACTGGTACTGGATTTCAAGGTTTACGTAGTAGGTTGCAAGTAACGGCAGCTCTAAAGTTAACCAAAGCTCAATGGAGTAGGTGCAATATGAAAATTCTTGCCCAACCAGCCTTTAAAGATCGTGACAAAAACCCTTATACGTGGCTAGTTTACACCCACCTGGCTACTTTGGGGGTTGATGTCCATGAGTTTTCTCCTAAAAAATTGCTGATAAATGATTATTCTATCTGGCATCGGCACTGGCCAGAACGAAACTTAAATGAACCTAACTTCTTCAGAGCGATCGCAAAAACGTTAGCTCTATTCTTCTTGATGATTTTGGCTCGCTGGCGGGGTACAAAAATTGTCTGGACAGTACACAACTTAGCCTCTCATGAACAGCTTTACCCGCAACTAGAGGCTTGGTTTTGGAAAGCCTTTACAAGGCAGTTGGATGGTTACATTAACCTTAGCAAAACTGGGATGAAATCTGCCCAAGAGCGCTTCCCTCAGTTAAAGAATATTCCTGGTTTTGTAGTACCCCATGGTCACTACCGAGGGCAGTATTCTAATCAAGTCAGTTCTCAAGAAGCTCGCCATTACCTAGGAATTCCAACTTCGGCGAAAGTATTGCTTTTGTTTGGTAAAATTAGACCTTACAAAAATGCTCCTAAATTGATGCGAGTTTTCCGACAGTTTTTTGACCCAGAAGCCATACTCTACATTGTGGGTAGTCCAGAATTTCCTGAATTAGCAGCAGAAATTGAAAGGGAATCCGCCTTAGATAAACGAGTCCGAATTAACCTAAATTTCATACCCCAAGACCATATGCAATGGTACTTTAGTGCTGCTGACTTAGTTATTTTGCCGTACCGCGAGATTTTAAACTCTGGTAGTGCTTTCTTAGCCCTCTCTTTTAACCTACCCATATTAGTTCCTAAAATTGGCGCTCTCCCTGAAGTTCAAGACCAAGTTGGTGAAGAATGGGTCTATACCTATACAGGAGAAATTACTGATTATGACATTGAAAACGCTTTAGATTGGGCGTTAAACACTCCCCGTCCAGAACAAGCTCCCCTAGACGCTTTTGATTGGCAAGAACTAGCCAATCAAACGATTAATGCCTACAATGAAATTGCCAACTACTCCATAAAAAGAATGAATAAATCGTAATAGCTGAACTATAATTATCAATTTCATTGATGCCTGAAAAATTCCTGTGCTATCTCACTAGATCAATTAGTTTTTTGGGGTTAAAAAAATCGGTTTAAAACCGTAAGCATGAGCTTAAAGCACCTCAAGTAGCGTGTGCGTAGCGCATATGCTTACGGTAAGCTTATCATGTTTATTGGTCTTATTGAGATAACTAAACCGATATTTTTTTACCATAAATTCCGGCATTTTTTACAAAATAAGCTTTTTAGGCTATTTTGTCACCCCCTCAGCGATAAATCACTGAAATAATGAAAGCTAGGCATATTAGGTGATGATTCCTAGGAGTAAAAACAAGTTAATGATTGGACGACGTGAATTATTACTGGGTTTAGGTAGCTTAGCCAGTGTCGGCCCTCTGACAAGGTGTAAATCTATCAGACAAAGTAACTCAATTCAAGCTATTGATGACCCGAAGCGAGACTTTGCAGTAGCTCAAGGAGCTTCTTTAAAAGAGCGTGCAGCAGCAAAAGGATTAATTTATGGAGCCGAGAGTCGATTCCCAGACCTATCCTCAAACCCAGCCTTAGGTACCCGTTTTGCTCAAGAGTGTGCCATGCTGGTTCCCGGATGGGGACTCAAGTGGTTTGTTTCTACTCCTTCTTCCCCTCCCCTGTGCCCTCACCCCCATCAGTTTGACTTTACGGCTGGGGATTGGATGGCAGACTTTGCCAAGACTCATGGATTGCTGTTTCGGGGACATACCCTAATTTGGCACATCTCGTTACCCCCTTGGTTTGAGGAGACAGTAAACCGCCAAAATGCTGAACAGTTCTTGGTTAGACATATAAAGACAGTGGCTGGGCGTTATGTTGGACAAATGCACTCCTGGGATGTGGTGAATGAAGCGATCGCTACCTTCCAAGGACGGGCAGATGGTTTACGCAAAACGCCATGGTTAAAATTTTTAGGTCCGAAATACATTGACCTAGCCTTTCGCATTGCAGCTGTTGCTGACCCCAAGGCAATGTTACTCTACAACGAGTATGGACTGAGTTATGATTCGAGTGATGAGCAAGCCAAGCGTAGGGCTGTATTGAAGCTACTAGAGGGGTTGAAGTCTCAGGGAACCCCCTGTCATGCCCTGGGAATCCAGGCTCACTTGCGAGGGAATAAACGGATTAACCCCCACAGCCTGCGGAAGTTTCTCCGAGATGTGGCGAGTATGGGTTTTAAAATCTTGATTACTGAACTAGATGTCAGAGATGACAAGTTACCAAAGGATGTGACTGTACGCGATCGCATGGTGGCTCAAGCTTATGAAGATTATCTGTCTGTTGTGCTTGATGAGCCAGCCGTGATTGCAGTAGTGACCTGGGGATTTAGCGATCGCTACACATACTTAAGTAGCTTCCATCCCCGGTCAGATGGTGCCCCAGTGCGACCTCTACCTCTCGATGCAGATTTCCAGCCCAAGTTAGCCTGGAATGCGATCGCTCGTGCTTTTGATAATGCTCCTAACCGTTGAATCATTAGACCTTTGGGGAAATTAACTTTCAGCTGAGATATCAATTGGGTTAATGGTTCATTTTCACGCCTATGTAGCCTCACGTTCAGACCCCTTAAAAATGGGATAATATAGGATATATCGGTATCAATTAGACATCCTATGGATCTCACTCCCATAGAAGCCCAAGATAGATATGGCTATAACTCAAAGACTTTATCTAGATGGGCAGACGCAGGCAAGATTGAATGTATTAGGTCTCCCGGCGGGCACCGACGCTATTTGGCCAGTTCCATTGAGCGCTTAGTAGACGGAGAGGATTCACGTTCCGTTATTCTCTATGCCCGAGTGTCTACCAGGTCTCAGTCGGATGATCTTGCGTCTCAGGTTGAGTACTTGGGGCAGTGTTATCCAGAGTGTCGGTGCTACTCAGAGTACGGTTCTGGATTAAATTTCAAGAGACGTAAGTTCATCCAGTTAATGGAAAAGGTTGCTGGTTCACAGATAAAGACCATAGTCGTTGCTCACAAAGATCGACTATGCCGATTTGGTTTTGATTTCGTGGAGTGGTTTTGTTCCCTGCACAAATGCCAAATCATAGTATTGAATCACACCTATAAGTCTCCTCAACAGGAACTGATCGATGATTTTATGTCCATAATGCATTGCTTCAGCTCTAAGCTCTACTTCCTTCGTCGGTACGAAAAAGAAATAAAAAATACCGTCAAAGAAGTAGACAGATTAGACAAATTAGGATAAAATAGACGTAAGACGACAAAGACCTAACGATGCCAAAGCAGTCAACAACAAACAAGAAAATATCGACTCAAATTGTCCCCGTAGTGGGGATGACCAAGTCGGTTGAAAATGAGTTGCTAGCGACTATGAAAAACCTTGGGATTGTTAGGTCTGAATCTGATCACAAATTAGGGAGTATCAATCACTGGGGAATCGACTGGAAAAAGTCCTACCCCGAGGTCAGAACCTTCAGGACTCCTGATTCACTAGGTCTGCCTTCTAAATTGATGGAATGGACGGTCAGTGATGTGGCAAAAGCTATCACTGCTCAACAAGCGGCCTCAATTGATGCTGTTGTCAAAAAGGTTTATAAAAGGTTTCCTGGAAAAGCCAATCTAAAGGTCAGGAAAGACCAATGCCTACAACTGAAGACCTTGGCTTTCATGGACAGTCCACTGCTCCATAGGTTGGTCAGAAAGGAGTACCAAAGAGGGCATTCTTGGATCCGAAATAAAATAGTCTACCAACAAGGCGGCTACAAGTGTAAGAGAGTATCTCGAAACACCTACCAACTGGAATTAGCTGGTCTCAAGAGAGGAAAAAGGAACAAGGTACTAGTCAGATCTAACCGCAAGATCAAAGGGCAGATCCGACTAATTCACAACCAGTTGCTTCAGCGTTTTGAAGTTCATTTTCTGGTAGATCATGGAAGAGTTGACGTTCCTTTGGAGCGTCCATCTATCGGAATTGATAAGGGGTACACAGAGGCTTTCTTTGATTCGGAAGGGAAAGCTCATGGCAAAGGTCTGGGCAGGTTGGCGTCAAAGAAATCAGATCGAATATGCGCAAAAAACCGGAACCGAGGAAAACTTTGGGCACTGCACAGAAAGCTGGAAGAAATTGATCCGGCTAAGTCTGCTCGAATCCTGGAGAACAATCTTGGCAGAAAGACTGAGAACCGCCGTTACAGGAAAGACCTTGGTGAAATACTCGCCGTTATTGGCCAAGCCTCCAAGTCACTACTTGGAGGAAAAGCATTAAAAGTTTTTGCAGAAGATTTAACACAACCAATTACGAATAAGCGCCAGTCCAAGGCCATGTCTCGCAAGCTTAATAGCTGGATGATTGGACTGATGCGAGATTCCTTACAAAAATGGGCTAATTGGACTGGATCGGTTGTCACGGAAGTTCAGCCTAGCTACACGTCGCAAATTGACTCTAGGAATGGAACCCTATTAGGGAAAAGGACTGGGGACAATTTTACCGGATTTGATGGGGTCGTGTTGCAGGCTGACCACAATGCTGCCAAAAACATCCTTGCTCGGGGTACGGACTTCGAAATTTCTCGGTTCTCTTCGAGGGCTGAGGTTCAGGCAGTGTTGTTGCGTCGTACTGCGCGTTACTTGAAAGGGTTGGGACTGAGTTTAGCTAATGCAGTCGAGCTTGGATGGCTTGACTCTAAACATACTAAAACTCAGACTTTCAAGCAGCTCCTGGCCGGGATGTCAGGAACGTCTAAATAGTGAGTGGCAGGTTTAACTCCAATTACTGTATGACCACTCCTCACTTAGACAACAATAAAATGCACCTTGACCGGATTGTACGGGCTTGTCCCAATTTCTCCCGGTTTAAGAGTCTCCCTATGTATATATATAGGTTTATATATAATAGCAGTTCTCAATTGGGTGAGGTAGAAAGTCCTGGGTTAATGAGAGTCGGGAGATCGGAGTCGGGAGATCGGAGTCGGGAGATCGGAGTCGGGAGATCGGATGCAGTGCGGTCTTGGGAGTCCCCCTCAAGACCGCACTGGCTCCCTTTGAACACACTGGCTCCCTTTGACCGCGCACCCGTCGCTTTACTAACGACGTTGTTTTGCTTGGTCAAAGGCTTCACAAAGTTCCTCGAAAGAACAACCCAGTATTTCAATCAGGAGCCTGACGTGCTTTAAACGTGGTTCGGCTTTGCCATTTTCCCAGTCACTAATCGTCGTAATGCTGACACCAACAGCAATGGCTAATTTCATTTGAGTCAGATTGACATGTTCCCTGAGTTTTACCAGGGTTAGAGGTTGATCTTCTTGGCTTTTCATAATAAATTGTTATTGTTCAAGAAAACTTGAACGGTTTGCTTAAATAGGGCTTGCGGATGAACTCTACATGTAGTGTTATTGTTACCCTCTAAAACCTACATGTCCTGTGTCGATGGCTAAATTGCGTAAGCCCTAATTAAAATAGGGCAGTTAACTTTGTTTTCTGCCCTTTTCTTGTTTGCCAGACAGCAGCAAGCAGTTTGGCGACCTCACATAGGGTTATTAGCTAGTTCAGTAAAATACCTTACCACTAACCATACCGTAGATAAATTTTCTGTAAAATGTTTGCACCAAACAGCTAATATTCCCCAAGCTATGCCAAGCTAGAGGCAAATCATCGCGCAATCGAAAGTAAGCCGCTTCAACACCTGCAGACTTGCCTCATCAGGGCAATCTAACCCGCAACTAATTACGGTGACATTTACCAAACCTCTCTATCGATAGGTGTAGGCTTCTCGCCAACCCCAGCCATCGCTATTTCCTTACAGAAACGCTTCCGTGTTCGGGTATAAGGCAAGCTTTACTTCTGACGGGATGCCCCACCGTCAAATTTCTGATTTTGATTGCTTTATCCACAGGAGGTTTGATTTCCACTGTCCTTAACCAGTGCATTTTCGGCTTTGGTCATCAACTTTAATAGACTTTAATTCACCATTACTTGCTCGTCTATTATAACTGATTAGACAAAAAGTGAGAAGAATTAGACAAAAAATCAGCAGAACTGTCAGGCTGCGTTCAATTTCACCCCCAAATTAGTACATATGTACTAATAACCCGGTCATCAATCCTGCCCGCTCATGATGAGGGGCTGTTTCCCTAAGTAAGCGTCCGCACATGGGTTACCCCATGGTACGAGCTTCCCAACGTCTAAGATGGGTCGCTGATGGTAGTGGAAGCTAATTTGGCTCCAAATTCAAGTGTCTCAAGGAAAACCTATAAGGAAAACCTATGTTGAATTATAGAGAAAAGCTCAATCCCTGGATCATTGTCCTTTTGCAACCCAAGCTCAGCAATATCACCGTTGGCCGATTCAGACGGCGCGGCAATGCTGAAGAACATCTACGAGTTTTAAAGCAGATGATGCCTGAGGCAAAATTTTCCATTATGTTTGATGTGGAGACTATTAGGGAGGATGTTGTTAACTAGTGGCTAAGGTAAGTCATTAGTCATTACTCATCTGTCGTAAGCATTCAGCCGTCAGCTATCAGCCGTCAGCTTATTTTATTCAAAAGCTGTTCGGTGTAGCGTGCGCTATGGGCATAAACTGTTCCGGTAGCGTGGCGAAAGGCCTTTCGCTGTTCGCGTAGCGTGCGCGTAGCGCATTAGCTGATACGCGACACGCGCTATAGCTTACCATCTGTCATCAGTAACTACAGTTACTAATGTATGTTGTTCACATTGGACTAATAGAACTCTGGTGAAAATCATGCCTCTACTCCTTGTCATGTCTGAGCTAAACGTTAATTTTCCCAGAGTTCTAATCACTAATGACTAATGACTTTTTGAGTAGGATTAGTTAACCGTTTAAGTCAAACCCCTAAAAGAAATTCGGCTGATGACGAATTAGGTTTAGAAATTCCTCACGAGTTTTTTGATCCTCTTGAAAAATCCCGACCATCGCACTGGTGGCGGTCCAAGACCCTGGTTTTTGCACACCGCGCATCACCATGCACATATGGGTAGCTTCCATAACCACAGCCACACCCTTGGGATCTAGGACAGCTTGAATGGCTTCGGCAATCTGGCGAGTCAGCCGTTCCTGGACTTGCAGTCGCCGTGCATACATCTCGACCACACGGGCTATTTTACTCAGTCCTACCACTTTTTGGTTAGGGATATAGGCGACGTGAGCCTTACCCATAAATGGCAACATGTGGTGTTCACAGAGGCTAAAGAAATTGATATCCCGGACGAGTACCATTTCATTGTGACCTTCGTCAAAAATTGCCCCGTTGACTATTGCCTCTAAAGACTGGTTGTAACCACCAGTCAAGAATCGCATTGCCTCGACTACCCGCTTAGGGGTTTTGAGCAGTCCCTCTCGTTGCGGGTCTTCACCAACACCCAATAATATAGTGCTTACAGCGTTGATCATCTCCTGGTTCAGTTCTTCCAAAGGAGGTTGTAAATTGGGCTGGTGACCATTCTGGGTATTGCGGTCAGGACGGGTCTCTAGCTGATTGTTCTCATTACCATTGATACTTTTAGCAGTTGAAACAGATTCAACACGCTTGAAACCATTGGAAGAAGCAATAGTCATGATTAATCTGATTAGATTGTAAACAAAAATGAACTTGATATTGCCAGACCATAGGGACAGGTTAAATTGACACAGCAATAACCTTTCAGTTAACCAAAAGTGTGCTATTATTACCTATACCCTAAAGAATCCCGGCACTGGGCATCAGAGTCAACGACTCGATCACAGCCTGTTGTGGTAGCTGGACGGTGTGCAAAATTGACTGGGCAACAATTTCTGGGGTCAACATCCCTGACCGATTTAATTGCACCTGAACTGTATCTGCATCCCATAAAGGGGTATTGACTGCACCTGGACAAATGCTTACTACCCGGATACCATGGCGGCTTTCCTCCGCTGCTAGAGTCTTGGACAGGGCAATCATACCTGCCTTACTAACGCTGTAAGCCCCCCATTCCGGCAAGGGTTGCTTAGCAGCAATTGATGCCACGTTAATGATCGTGCCTTGGTGCTGGGCACGCATAGCAGGCAGAACCCCCTGGATGCACTGAAACACACTGGTCAGATTAAGGTCAATTAAGCGCTGCCAATCTGATAGCGGTGTCTCACTGAGATATCTAGTGTAAGCCATTCCCGCATTATTGACGAGAATAGTGATCGGAGCAAAATCTGTTGTGATTTCTTCTATCCAAGATCTAACCTGCTCCAGCTCAGCTAAATCAAATGGATAAACCTTAGCTTCCACCCCAGCCGCCCTAGCAGCAGCAGCAACCATCTCTAAGTTCTTCCGGGAACGGCTGACTAAGGCTACATCGATTCCTGCCTTAGCAAAGGCTAAAGCTGTTTCCTTGCCAATACCACTACTCGCCCCAGTAATTATGGCGCGTCGCTCCACAGTCGTCGATGTCATCAAATTTTACAAGATTTTGTTACAAATGCTTCTCTACGGTCTGGATAAAACTCAGGATTGCTCCGAAGCAAATGCCCACATAAGGCAGGTATTTGGTTTAAATCTGCTAGCTTTAAATTCGCTAGGTCAGCTACCAGGTCACCAGAGGTTGACCCAGTCGAATTAAGCTTAGGTTTAGTGAGTTGGTTAGGCACCGAGATTATAGACACGCCCTTAGGGCAGTTAATCTCCAAAGGCACAGCTAGGTTTTCGGTGTGTCCGAAATTGTTTAGCAAACTGACTAACTACCTTAGAATATTGTGAACATTTGTTAATTGTATCATCATCGGCAAACTATTGAGCTACCAAGTGGGCTGTCAATAATAAACTTTGACGATAGAAAAATCGGGATAGGGTAATTGGTAATTGGGCTACCAAGGTAAACATCGGAGAAAATGGCAAGCATGATTAGCTCAATGCCCCAGAGGATGAGCCCCTTGCTATATATAGCTATATCACTTGTCACGCCTTAAGTTGGTAGCTGTAATTGCTAACGAACCTAACTATACTTGAGATCATCAACAGTTGAGCAGCAACGCCTTGGCCACTTGGCAGATATACATCTGGCCCCTTTACCTGTTCACTCCTTCAAGACTAACTTTCTACAAAAATACCCATATTTCGGAACTTCTGATAGCGCAAATCCCGGCGCTGTTGAGCCGTTAATTGAGTTAGTTCTGCCAGGTTTTCCAAGAGGGCATCTTTGAGGATAGAGGCTGCTGCCAAGGGATCCCCATGAGCTCCCCCTATGGGTTCCGATAAAACTTTGTCAATAATCCCTAATTCTTTGAGGTCCCAAGCGGTAATCTTTAACGCTGCTGCTGCCTGCTGTCCTTGGCTAGCATCTTTCCAAAGGATGGCGGCACAAGCTTCTGGGCTAGCTACAGTGTAGACAGCGTTTTCAAACATCAAAACCCGATCACCAACACCAATTCCCAAAGCACCGCCGGAACCTCCTTCACCAATAACTGTACACATAATGGGGACATCCAGACGAAACATTTCTCGGAGGTTATAAGCGATCGCTTCTCCTTGTCCGAGTTCTTCCGCCTTCACACCAGCCCAAGCACCAGGGGTATCAATAAAGGTCAAAACCGGCATACCAAAGCGATTAGCGTGTTCCATCAGCCGCATCGCTTTACGGTAGCCCCCAGGGGAAGCCATCCCGAAGTTGCGAGCTACATTATCTTTAGTATCCCGACCTTTTTGATGTCCTAATATTACCACAGCACGACCCGCCAAAGAGCCAATCCCTCCTACTAGGGCTGGGTCATCATAACCACCGCGATCGCCATGCAACTCAAACCACTGATCAGTAATTGCCTGAATATAATCGAGGGTACTTGGACGCCTAGGGTGACGGGCTAGCTGTAGCCGTTGCCCTGGTGATAAACTATTGAAAATTTCCTGACGCAGTTGGATTGCTCTTGTCTCGAGTTGGCGGATTTGGTCAGAAACATCGACATTGTTTTCCTCTGCGAGTTCCCGAATTTGCTTAATTCGTTTTTCCAGCTCAACCAGTGGCTTTTCAAAGTCGAGACTAAAGGTTCTGTTTTTTGCTGGTGACATAGTTACTGGTAATTAGTCAATGGTCAGTGGGTTTCTGGGTCAGATTACAGGCCATAACTCAAGATTAGCTTACCATCAAAATGAGATGCGAATCCCACGCTTCTCTTATATCAAATCTCGTAGCATTAGAATTTTTGACAACTTGGATTTGCCTCAATTGACGCTCTCCCCATCCCACCATCTCTCCATCTCCCCATCACTGTTTACAATTGACGATGTAAACGGCAACGATATTATTAGTAGGCGTAGGGCTAATCTCGTGCAGCCTTGGCTTAATCCCCAAATCTAGACATACTGTCATTGCTATTGACCGGAAACTTTCCCAGATTGGTGAATTACTGGGGAAAATAGAGATCTGAACAAGAGGATGGGGAAGATTGGGATGTAATACCATTGAATATCCACATCATAAGAAGCTGACGGGGAATAAATACCCCGGCTCGTTTTTCCGCCCCGGTCTCTCATTTCTCTTCCCCGGTCGCCCATAGGCGGGGTTTCCACACTCCCTGGGATTTTTGATCAGGAAAATTCGTGACACTGCTATACCTTCCTTTTTTCAAGCACTTTCCAAGGAACGTCAGTCGGATTTCTTTACCTTACTAGAACGGTCTAGCCAACAAACGACTCCTTTATCTACTCGGGAACAACGTCAAATTAGAAAAGTCTTGACCGGCCAGATGACATCCCACTCGATTGAGAAAGCAGCAAAACTCGCCAATATTTTAGTGGGAATTGGGGTTTGGGACGACCTAGACCCTTTGTTGCCTCTACTGAAAGACCCAGAGGGAGAAAAAATTTTACAAACTGCCTATCAATTTGCTACTCTCCAAACGAGTACCCGTAACATTGTTACCGCTGCTGAACGAGCTGCTAAAGTGGTGTTTGCCCTGAAAACTTATGCCCATGATGATTCTAGTGGTAACAAGATAGAGGCAAATATTATTGAAGGGATTGATACTATTTTAACTCTCTATTATAACCAACTAAAATACGGTGTGGATGTAATCAGAAATTATGACGATTCCTTGCCTGCTATTCTTTGCTATCCCGACCAACTTAATCAAGTTTGGACGAACTTGATTCACAATGGCATTCAAGCTATGGATAGTAAGGGAACCTTAACCATTGATGTCAGACAGCAGGATGATCAGATAAAAGTCAGTTTCACTGATAGTGGTAAAGGAATTCCCCCGGAGGTTATACCAAAAATATTTCAGCCTTTTTTTACGACTAAACCCCCTGGAGAAGGGAGTGGTTTGGGGCTAGATATTGTCAAAAAGATTGTGGATAAACATCAGGGTCAGATTGAGGTGGAGTCGGTGCCTGGAAAGACGAAATTTACAGTAGTGTTGCCAATCGAGATAGTTTCAGAGTAATATCCTAAATCCTATAGCGCTCCGCTTTAAATATTAACATATAATCGTAACATATCATCCTGATTTGTCAAGTACTTTACCGAAAATTACTGAATCTTTTAATTACTAGAGAGACTAATTGGTTGGAGCCCAAGATAATGACAAGTTTAAGTAAAACTTAAATAATTATTAATGTAAAGTACCCTTTACTAAGTTTCGCAAAAATTGTCAAGTCCTTGTCTTGATGCGTCGCTTATTTAAAAATCCTGAATCCTTTCCTCCGTCTAGGATTTAGAACTATGACTAGAAAAAAATGTTAATATTTGTTACTTATTTGGTTAAGGTTATGTCTTCTTTCTATAAGTCTGTGTATAATGATTTTTGGTTGGCTGAAGTTAATAAAACTGAAGCTAACGGACATTTAAATTTTCTGATTTTTAGATGAGCTTTAGAGAGAGGTCTAGTTCTAACACGGCTTAGCCTCTGAAGATTGCTCTAGGAAATCTAAACTCAAATTTAGATGTCCTAGGAGTAGACTACACCAAAAAAGGTTAGATAAGGATAACCTAAAAATGAAAATGATGCAAAAATTATTGCAAAAGCTCAAGACAGCAACAGTCATCGCACTGATCAGTGTTTTTGTTCTGTTAAGTTCTGGATGGACAAGCACCGCAGTTGCTCAATCCCCTATGGATCAGCTGGTAACGGGCTATGTATCTAAAGTAAATGTCGCCAATCTCGACCACGCCATCTTCTTTTACCATGAGCTTTTGGGCATGGAATGGGATCATTCCCAGGATACAGACCGTTGGACGCAGTTCTTTTACCCCAACCTGCCTGGCACCAAAATTGGCGTCTACGAAGGCCAACCTACAGGAACGGGAGAAGCCGTACTAACACTAGTTGTAAAAGATATAGAGAAAGCTAGGTATTTCCTCATCTCTGAAGGGATTGATGTGTCACCGATTCAAGATGTTGGTGGAGGAGTTCTATTAGCATTCTTTAAGGATTTTGACGGCAACAGCTTAACTCTTCGCCAGCAAGGGTAGTAATTGGTCTTGACTAGTAGTTGGTATTAACTTTTCAGTGACTGTTTATAAGGTAAATCTAATTACCCCTTAAGTCACAGAATATTGGTGGGTTACGGCGGATAGCTCTGTTCAAAAACGCCGATTAGCGAGCCTTTTGGTGGTGCGTTACGGTGCGGACTATCCCAACGCTGGCTACCGTAAAAATAAGGACAAGTCCGCCCCTAACGCACCCTACGCAACTTCAAACAACGGCTATATTCACCCAACTATTTTCAAATAAAGCGTTTCGCTCAAATTTCGGATGAATCCGAACAATATAAATAGATTTCTGATCACTAGCAGATGTTTTATGTTCCGCTTCAGTAATTTTGTACCAATCTAGAGGAAAGCATTCACGGCTGTACAAGCTGTAGTAAAGATCATGGCTTGTTAACAGGGATGGTGCTAGTTTAAATTTAATCGATTCTCCTTTTTTCAAGGCACCATAGTAAAACTTGGTTTCTGGATTCGGTACAGGTAAGAATACTTTTTTAACAAATGCCTGGGGTAACCATTGCTTAAAGTGCAACAGGTTGAAGACATAATAATTTAACCAGACATGAAGCCAATTTTTTCGTTTAATTAGGTCACGGTAAAAGCTGTTGATATCAGTAGGGGCGTGAATTTGCTTGGCATCTACGACTTTAACACCATCTGCTTTAACAGTAGGTTGCTCTACTGTGTCTGACCAGTGATAATACCGCAAACCTAATAAGTATTTACCTGGTTTCAAGCTCACGGATTCCCATTGGTTTTCTCCGGATACGGTCAGGGAGCTGATATTCGTGATGGTTTCAAAATCTGGTAGACTGTAAACTACTAATGTCCAGGATTGGGCTGATTGTTTAGCTGCACTGGCATCAAAGCTAATTACTTCTTTGACTTCAATCGGTCCAACTAGAGAAATAATAGCGTGAAGATTCCAACGAGCTCGACTCATTGCCCAAATTAATTTGATGGGCTTTTTTAAAAACTCGGCTGATACGAGTTGCCACTGGAGATTTTTAGTGTTTTTTTTGGAGGTAAAGTATCCTCCGATGGTTTGCATCACAAATCTTAGGATGCGGGAAAATATGAAAGAGAGTATGGATAAGGGTATTTCCCAGAAAAGCTCTAAATTAGTCATTTGTTAGTATAGCGGAGGGAGCAGGGAGCAGGGAAGAGGCAATAGGCAAGAGGCAATAGGCAATAGGCAAGAGGCAAGAGGCAATAGGGAAAAAATAATGTGTACCTCATAGCTATGAAAAATGCTATAGTTGGTAATGGATATTGTTAAATTTAGCTGTTACCTTTTACCTGTTACTTGTTACCTTTTCAATTTTTAATTTTTCAGGTTTAATCGCTTTTCGGCGATAATTGCAACTATAGCATCTGGTGCATCGACATGGAGGTTATGTCCTCCTGATAGTTTGACTGTTTTAGCGTGAGGTATTGCAGCTTGTTGTAAGGCTAGGTCTTCGGGTCGGTTAAAGTTGCTATTATTGCCATAAACTAAGGTAGTGGGAGCTTTAATTTGACTCAGTAGCTGTGTGTATTTATCCCGATTAAAACCTGTTCCACTTAAACCAATTCCCGTACGAATTTGCAGTCTTGGATCCCAGCGCCAACGTACACCACCATCAAAAGGTTCGGTAAGTCGCTGAGCATGTTTTAAAGCTAATTCTTCAGAGAGGTTGGGGGTTAAGCGGCGCAGACGATTAGCAGCAGCTTCGATATCCGCAAAGACCTGGTGTTGGGGTGGGGATGCTAGATAATCTAAGTGGGTTGCTATATTTTGAGCGGTTTGATCGTCCTTCTGTTCTCCTGGTAGCACGGGCTCCAGCAATAGTAAGGATTTGACCTTTTCCGGTCTGACACTGGCAAAGGTGGCAGCAACTACAGCCCCCATGGAATGACCGACTAGAATAAATGGCTGGTCTGTCAGTGCCTTTGCGTTCGGCTCTGCCGTGCCAAAGGCGATCGCATCCAAATCCCCTAAGTAGTCAATTAATTGATAAGACCCTCCCATACCTACATGCTGGGAAAGTCCATGGCCTCGCTGGTCAGGTGCAACGACTCGATATCCCATACTTGCTAAGGGACGGGCAATTTCTTCCCAAGCCGCTCCATGTTCTAACACACCATGGACACATAGGATTAATTCTCCATCCGCCGGACCCCAACTACACAGACAAAGCTGTAAACCCCGCACGTCTAGATAAGACTCTTGCATCGGTTCAAGTTCTTCGCGTAGCGTGGCCTTTTGGCCAAGGTTAGGAGGTTGAAGGTTAGAAGGTTGAAGGTTAGAAGGTTGAAGGTTAGAAGGTTGAAGGTTAGAAGGTTGTTCGCCCTTCGGGTTCGAGTCGGGTAGGTTGGCTGGTTGGGCTGAAGGTTCAACCAGTAACGGCAATTGATAATCTAACCGTGTCGCCACCTCTTCCGCAAATTTCCCCAAAGGCCGGGGCAACTGGATTTGCCGCCAAACTTCTCCCAAAGTCGAATCAATTTGGTTATGGTTGCGGAAATTGGGGTCATCTACCGGTAGGGATTGGGGATGAACGCCATCGGTCATCCGCTGACCTTGATAGGGTTCTAAAACCGCCTCATCAAAAGGAATACCCAGAAACTCACACAACTTTGCCATCACCAAAGCAGGTTGCTTGACTAGTTCCTCGTAATACACTAAATGATGATTAGATGGTGCAATTTCCTCGAAGAAGTCTAGGATATTACGGTTACAGGTTGTCCAAACTTGCTCTGCTAGCCAATAAGGGTCCACCTCATCAAAACCAAGGATTTTATCCATCCGATTTTTCACGAACGAATCAATTACAGCATAGGGATGACGTACCAGATGAATATACTTCGCTTCTTCAAATAAATCTTCCGCGTGCCTTAGGGTTTCCAGACTGCCAGCATAGGTAGGAGACTTATCCACAAGAGTACGTTTACCCGTTAGTTCCTGTAACCTGCCATAAACCTTCTGAATTGACCAATCTTGCTCCGTTATCTCCTCTACCAGTGTTGTACTTGCTTCGGCATCTAGGTTCATGATTTCCATGAAAGCTCGCGCTAACCCTTCTCCTAAGTGAGTTGAACCTAGGGATTGATTGCGCTCAGCCATAGTGTCAAAGGGCAATAGGTGTAATTCTGGTGGACAGAATAAATCCCGATGACCAGCTAGCATCACCCGCAGTAACGTAGAGCCTGACCGAGGGCTACAGAGCAAAAACACCATGCTCCGATTGCGCTGGCTGGGTTTGGTAAAATTGCGTTCGCTATTGTTATTCCATGCCCAAGGATTAGCCCAATTCTTAATATCTGAGAGACTAGTAGTGGTCAATGAGGTTTGGGTTGGCTGGGGCTGATGAAGCCGTTCCATCTCCAAAGCCAAGTACTCAGCTAGAGCCGTAATCGTTGGTCGCTCATAAAACTCCCTAGGATAAAGAGTTATCTTCAGGTCTTTCTTACAAGAATTGAGTACCTCTACAATCATTAAGGAATCAGCACCCAAATCCATCAGGTTGCTCGACCCTGAGATTTCCCGACTTATCCCTAAAGCCTTAGCAATCTGTTGCTTAAGGTAATCTTTTAATAACTCTTCCCGTTGGGTTGTTGTACTGGCGAGCAGTTGATCAAAAATCCCAGAATTGTCGTTTTCCCCATCCCCCTGAGGCGGTAGTGTTTCTGTTGTGATTACCTCTGATAGGAATAACGGTAACTCTATCGGTAGTCGTTCTTTTAACTTTGACCACTCCACCGGTAATACCCCCACCTGAGCCCCATCTTGTGCCAGAAGAAGTTGTTCGAGTATCTGTAATCCCTGTGGTGCTTGAATTGGCTCGATTCCCAGCATTGCCATCCGTTTACCGACGCCAGCGGCTAAACCCATCTCAGCCCAAGGTCCCCAATTAATACTTAAAGCTGGGCTACCTTGGCCTTGTCGATAATGGCTTAGGCTATCTAAAAATCCGTTAGCTGCGGAATAGTTTCCTTGACCAGGGGTACCTAGGATAGAAGTAGCCGAAGAAAATAGTACAAATAAGTCTAGGGCTATATCCTGAGTCAACCTGTGTAAATTCCAGGCTCCCTCAACCTTCGGTTTCATCACCTTGGCAAATTTTGCCCAATCTTGATGCAGCAGCACCCCATCCTCTAGGACCCCTGCACCATGGATAATTCCTTTGAGGGGGGGTAGGGAAACCTGAATTCTGTTGAGACAGTCCCTAACTTGTGCTTCCTGGGATACATCCACCTGCTCCAGGACTACCATCACACCTTGTTCTTCTAATTTCTTTATTATTTCTGACGCCCTAGGATTTGGTTGGCTTCGTCCTACCAGTACTAAATACCTTGCGCCCTTGCCTACCATCCATTCAGCTACCTTTAACCCCAGTGACCCCAAACCACCAGTAATTAAATAGGTGCTATCTGGTTTTAGCTGCAATGGTGAGCTAGCAAGTTGGGACTGTTGCTGTTGATGAATCAGTCGAGGCACATAGGTTTGTCCATCCCTCAAAACCAATTGGTTTTCTCCCTCTGGCCGTAATATCTGCTTGAGCACCATTAATGATTGCTCTTGGTAGTGCTGCTCAGTGCTCAGTGCTGAGTCTTGGCTTGGTTCTAGGTCTATTATCCCTCCCCAGAGTTCCGGATGTTCTTGGGCAATAACAGCACCTAAACCCCATAGGGGAGACTGGGCAATCCGTAAGGATTTTTTTGTCTTACCTGCCGGTTGGGTGCCCTCGGTAACTAACCACAGACGGGGGGATTGAGCTAATTCTGCTTTCACCAAAGCTTGCAGCAGATGCAAGACACTACCACAACCGTTTTCTAAGGTTACATCTAGGGGAAATGTTTGGAATCCGTCCAGTGCGGGAGTATCTAAACTCCACATATGAACCACAATCACAGATGTTGCTGTTAGGGATTCGACTTCTTGAGCTAACAGACGCTGAAACTGTTGCGGTTGCGCTGGGTTAATTTGGTAATGGTTTGCTTGTAATTGTTCATAGCTTGAACCACGGGAAATTAGCAAAACCTTTTGGCATTTTGCTTCCAGCTGTTGAATTAATGTTTCTCCAAATGTTTCTCCAAAGCCGCCTTGATCAGCAAAAATCAACCAAGTTGTACTAGATGTAGATATATCAGTAGATACATCAGATGAATCTACATCCTTAGGTCGCCATGCTATCTCATACAACCAATCCCCATAGGAGGGAGTGGATAGTTGGCCATAGGAAATCGGGGATAATGGTTTTACTGAAGTGGTATCTAGCCAATACCGTTGCCGTTCAAAAGGATAAGTGGGTAGGGAAACTAGACGACCGGGGTTATGCTGATGGAATCTTCCCCAGTCTACTGATGCGCCATGTTTATATAGGCTTGCCAAACTTTCCAGCATTTGCTGACTATCTGGTTTTCCTGGGCGCAAACTTGGTATAGCTGTGAGCTTTCCTTTCGGTAAGCAGGCTTTGCCCATTCCCAATAGGCTAGGCTTCGGTCCTACTTCCACACACAGATGATAACCCTGTTGATACAGGGTTTCCATGCTCTGGTAAAATTTAACGGACCCACGGACATGGTCACACCAATACTCGGTCGTAGCGATCGCGGCAGTAGCTAATTTTCCAGTTAGATTCGAGATTATCTCTATTTGCGGGGGATGTAAGGATATTTCCGATAATACCTGGGCAAAATCTGCCACCATTGGTTGCATGAGGGCAGAATGGAAGGCATGAGAGACTGGCAACTTTAGTGATTTGACCTTTTGAGAGCGTAGTCGGGCTATCACGGTTTGAACCGCCTCACTTTCCCCAGAAATCACAATATTTTCCGGACCGTTAATGGCAGCGATTGAGACTTTGTCGGATAGGGCTTGAATTGCCTCAGTTACCTGCTGCTCATTGGTCAACACCACCGCCATCTCACCACCTTCTGGCAACTGTTGCATCAAACGCGCTCTTTGGGCAATCAGCTTTAGCCCATCTTCTAAGCTAAAGACTCCTGCTACAGTTGCTGCCACATATTCCCCAACACTATGACCCATAACCACGGTTGGTTCGATGCCCCAAGACCGCCATAACTGAGCCAGGGAGTATTCTAGAGCAAATAATGCTGGTTGGGTGTAGGCCGTTTGATTTAATGTTGAGTTGTCACTGTTGTCGCTGAAGATTTCCGCATACAGCACATCCAGTAACGGCTGTTCTAAATAGGATTGCAGAATTTCGGCGCATTGGTCGAGATAGCCAGCAAATATTGGTTGGGTTTCGTAGAGTTGCCGTCCCATACCACTATACTGAGAGCCTTGACCGGTAAAGAGGAAAACGATTTCGGGGGGAGTAGGGCTATTTTGTGCTATTTTATCCGAAATCGTTTCGCTTTGTGTCAACTTGGTCAGTTGTTGCTGCAACTGGTCAGTGGATTGGACTAGGAGGGCTAGACGATAGTTAAAATGCGATCGCCCTTTATTGCTGGTCAAACAAATATCTGCCAGTGTGCTTGATGGCTCAGATGCTATGAAGTCTATGTATCGCTTTCCTAGGGCTTGCAGGGCGGTTGCCGTTTTGGCAGACAAGGTAAATAGATGATAGTTTTGCTCTTGATCGTTTTGATCTTGAGATTTTTTTTCTTTATCATTACTTGTCGCTTTTGTCAAGTCTGGCGCTCCTTGTAGCACCACATGAGCATTGGTTCCTCCAAAACCGAAAGAACTTACACCAGCAAATGGCGGAATAACATCCCATGGCCAAGGCTCCCACTGCTGCTGTACTCGCAGGGGCAGTTCATCAAAGGGAATATGGGGATTTGGCTCCTGGAAATGGAGGCTTGGTAAAAGTTCTTGGTGCTTGAGGGATAGGGCGACTTTGATCAAACTAGCAATACCAGCAGCTGCTTCTAGATGACCGATATTAGATTTGACCGAGCCAATAGCAACAGGCTTGTTGGTAGGGTGCGTTAATAACGCACCGGATAACGCACCGGATAACGCACCGTAGTTATCAGAGTTGTTATCAGAGTTGTTATCAGAGTTGTTATCAGAGTTATGTTCCAAAAGAACCGCTTCGCGATCGGCGAAGCCGCGCCAAAGGCGATCGCGTTTTAGGACATTTCCCAAGGCCATCGCTTCAATCGGGTCTCCCAGTAGGGTTCCGGTTCCATGGGTTTCTACATACTGCACATCTGACGGTGAAATGCCCGCTTGCTGGTAGGCCGAGACTAGAACAGCTTCCTGAGCATCTCTACTAGGAGCCGTTAGCCCATTAGTGCGCCCATCTTGGTTAACCGCACTGCCTCGAATCACAGCATAAATTGGATCTTTATCGATCAGGGCTTTGGATAGGGGCTTTACTACTATCACCCCAGCCCCCTCGCCCCTGACAAAGCCATTGGCACGGGAATCAAATGCCTTACAGCGACCATCAGGAGATAAAGCCGTTAACTTACTCAACCCAACCGTCACCACTGGGGTTAGCATCAAATTCACTCCCCCTGCTAGGGCTAGGGTTGACTCACCATTCCATATACTCTGACAAGCCAAATGAATTGCCACTAGGGATGAGGAGCAAGCGGTATCAACCGTTAGACTTGGCCCTTTTAAATTCAGTAGGTAGGAAATGCGATTAGCTGCCATAGTGGAAGCTACACCAGTATTGGTATAGGTATCCACCACCTCTGGACTTTGGAGGAGCAGCTGACCATAATCATTAGTGGAAATGCCAACAAAGACCCCCGTTTGGCTTCCACTGATTTGGCTAGGCACTTGGCCTGCATCCTCTAGTGCTTCCCAAATTACTTCCAACAGTAGTCGCTGCTGGGGGTCGATATAGGTAGCTTCCCGAGGAGCAATGCCAAAGAATTCTGGATCAAATTGATCAACATGCCCTAGGAAACCACCATAACGGCAATACATTTTGCCTGGTGCGGTGGGATCCCCGTCGTAAAATTTCTGGATATCCCAACGGTCTGGTGGCACTTCAGTAATAGCATCCACACCATTTTTGAGCAGTTGCCAGAAGGAGTTTGGGGAAGAGGCACCTGGAAAGCGGCAGCCAATCCCGATAATAGCAATAGGTTCTTTTAACCCTTTCCTCTTTTGCAGCTGCAACTCAAGAAGGGCGCGTTTTTCGGGGGAGAGATTGGCAATCCGCTTAGCAATATCATCCACTGGCAACATAGATCGAAACATAGATCTAGGAACTATTTGATGGGTTTTCCCAGAATTTCTTGGATTTGTGCTTCTGAAAGCATTTCCAACTCAGCTAAGAGTTGGTCTACCTCTTGATCACCACTGGAGGAAATCGATTGAACCGTCACCGGTGAACGATAAAAGGGTGTCGAGGTGAACCGATCCAGATTCTGGAACTGTGCCTCCCATAATTGTTGCATCTCACTACCTGCACTCGACACTCTCGGTTCGATTTTTCTTGGGCTGTCCCCCTGGTTTGAGTTGCTTTGTTGACTTACTGTGGCCAGATATTGGCCAAGGGACTCGATATTGGGATAATCATAAGCCAGTGTAGGAGACAGAGGCACCCCTAACCATTCTTCGAGATCATTAGCTAGTTCGACTGCTGTTACTGAATCTAGACCATAATCAGCAAAAGACTTGCTGATGTTAATAGACCTGGCAGGAAGTTTTGTTTCTCGCGCTAGCCAATCTACTATCCACTTTTGAAGTGTATGGCGGGTTTGCTGAAGGCCGATAGTATTAGTAGTGGGTTCTTTTTCTGGTTTGGTTGGGGCAATGGTTGGCTGCTGCGCCAAGCTCGATTGCCCTACAACTGTCAAGCTATTGTTTAGAAATCCAGCTCGACAAGCATGGCGCTGTACTTTGCCACTGGATGTCTTGGGAATACTATTGGTCTTGAGCAATAACACAGCATAGACTTGAAGCTGGTATTCTTGGGAGATGGCACTGCGGATGGCTTCAACCACTTGATCTACATCTAGTTTCCGCAGGTAATTCCTGGAGACTTCTTGGACAATAACCAATTGCTCAGCCTGTTCCACTTCCACAGAAAAAGCTGCGCCATAGGCAGGGCGAAGAGCCGGATCACTTTTTTCTACGGTCAATTCTATGTCTTGGGGATAATGGTTGCGACCCCGGATAATAATTAAATCCTTGAGACGACCTGTTACAAACAACTCACCATCCTGGATAAATCCTAAGTCACCAGTGCGCAGCCATGGTCCTGAACCGGTATCAGCTAGATAGGCATTAAAGGTTTTTTCCGTCACCTCTGGTTGATTCCAATAGCCTTGAGCAACGCTTGGCCCTTTTACCCAAATCTCTCCGACAGCACCGGCTTCGACTTGGGTGAGGGATTGGGGGTGTGCGATCGCAATTTTTTCATTTAACCAAGTCCGCCCACACCCGACCAGGATTCGAGTCGGCACATTACCATTAGACTGACCATTAGACTGATTGAGACGATTTTCTGGCACGGGAACCACTCGATTTTGTTCAAGAGCTTCCCCTTCAAATTCCCTTACCACTGGAGGTTGGTCTTTCAAGCCCCCAGTGACTAATAATGTGGTTTCTGCCATGCCATAACAGGGGTAAAATGCTTCCCGACGGAAGCCACAAGGGGCAAATTTTTGAGCAAATCGCTCTAATGTCGAGGCTCGAACCGGCTCTGCACCAGTAAAGGCCGTTTGCCAACTGCTCAGGTCTAGGGTTTCTAATTGCTTAGGGGTAATTTTCTGCACACACAGCTCATAGGCAAAATTCGGAGCACCACTGGTAGTCACCTGATATTTTGAAATTGCTTTTAGCCAGCGGTAAGGCTTGCGGAGGAAATCTACTGGAGCCATCAGGATGATGGGAAGACCAACATAAAGGGGTTGTAGGATGCCGCCAATCAGTCCCATATCATGGTAAGCGGGTAACCAAGATAATCCTCTGCTTTGGGGTGTATCTTGGAAACACCGATTAATCAAAGCTGAGTTGTATAACAAATTCCCGTGGCTAACCATCACTCCTTTGGGTTTACCCGTTGAGCCAGAGGTGTACTGTAGAAAAGCCAGGGTGTTGCTTGTTTGGCGCACGGGCGGTTGTGTCTTAGCGCGCGGGTCACGCGCGACGCGACCCTTAGAGTCCGGGTGCTGCCAATCGGATTCCTGGTGCGTAGGCAGATTGTCAGTAGCCAGCCACTTCAGTTGCTTGTTGGCGGAATTTTCAGCTAGCTGAGTCTCTATTTTCTCTAATAGAGGGGTAGTAGTGAGGGCAAATTTGGCCTGAGCATCTGCCACAATTGCCTCTAGCCTGGACAAATTTTGATTGGAGCGGGGGGGATAAGCAGGAACGGCTAACACTCCCGCATACAAGCAGCCGAAGAAGGCTGTGATAAACTCTAAACCGGGTGGATAGAGTAGCAACGCTCGCTCCCCTTTAGCGTTCTGGTGTAGAAGCTCGGATGCGATCGCTTGGGCGTGGTTGTCTAACTGTTTATGGGTAAGGTAGCGGTCTGGGGTTTCCCCGTTCAGTAGAAATGTATAGATTATCTGATCCGGCTGGTGTATTGCTCGGTAACGTAGCAGGTCTACTAAGGTAGAAAATTTTTGTATATTCTCGCTCATCTGATCTAAACTGTCTTTCATCCCTGCACGCCTTATTTTCACAGCCAAATCGTCGCCCATCCCCTGATCGATAGATTTCTTCAGCCTTTTTCTAGACTACAACAATCGTTTATTATCTATTAAGATGGGCATTATTGGCCAATAGCTTAATGAAATACCAATTCCCCTTAGTCATTGGAGGTAAGCATTCCGCTATCAGCATTCCGCTATCAGCATTCCGCTATCAGCATTCCGCTATCAGCATTCCGTTATCAGCATTCCGTTATCAGCATTCTGTTATCAGCATTCCGCTATCAGCATTCCGCTATCAGCATTCCGTTATCAGCATTCCGCTATCAGCATTCAGCCAAGGACTTGTGTCCACGCTACTTGATGTGATTTTGAATAAAAGAGGTAAGCTAAGGCCAAAGGCAGCGCTACGCGAACGTAAGGTCTGAGTTACGGCTGACGGCTGACAGCTGATTGCTGATAGCTTACGTTTCAGTCATGACTTTCAGGCGAATCAGCTGCTCTCCACTCTCGTCCAAAGGAACTTCAATCACGTCACCCGCTAGACGATCCATACAGGTCAGCAGCAATCGCAAGTGGGGAGTACTTGACCCGGTATCCACATACAATCGGTCTGACAGACTACCTAAACGCTTCCAGGTGGTATAGAGTTTGCCAACAGTCTTTTCTAGTGCCAAGGCTTGTTTCACTAAATCAGCAGCAGTGTTTAAACACTCAAGCCGTAGCGCTTCATCTAAAGCCAGTTCCATATCCAAGGATGTGTGATTGATAGCTTGGACTTGGGCAGATGCATCTAGATACTTGGCTAAGCAACGGGCATCTGAGGTCACGTGTTTAACTGTGTCCACATCTGGGTTAGTAGCAATTGCCTCTTGTAATGGAATCAGGTGGATTTCTGGCAGCTTTTCCATCTCTTTGACCAATGGGGCTAGGTAACTGGATGGGAGACCCCCTTCAGCGGATTTTTCTTTAACTTCCTCTGGTAGTAATTCTGAGGACATGGCAGTCCATTGATCAGATGCCTGTTTGACCTCCCGGCGGGTGATGCGATCGCCTTGTTGAGCTCGTTCTGTCACCAGCTGCTGGACTTCGGGAGCCGACTTAGCTGTTTCCACAAATGCCCGTTTACTGAAGTTATTAATGGCATCATGACTAAGCTGACCCTCGATTAACAGAGTATCGGCACTGTTAGCCAGTTCAATCAGGGAGTAAGCCTGACTCTTGCCGATTTCCCGACTTTTGAGCCAATTTAAAAATCCAGCTCCCCTTCCTTCACCCCCTTTTTTCTCCCTGTCTCTTACTACTCGTAGAATCCGTCCCCGCCAGATATCGGTCTGTAAGTCAAAGCGATCGCATACTCGCCAAGCGTAATCCACTAGCTGTTCAAAGTCGGTTTCCTGAATTTCTTCATCCTCTGGGTCCGGGAGTTGGAAATCCAGATCCATGGGTTCGTTGAGCAGGGCAGCGAGTTCGGCGGTAGAGTCAGGCACTTGCACCATAGGGAAAGATTATCCAGTCACGGTAAACACGATTATTGCACGGTTTCCGAATTATAGGACTGTACGCTACCCCTAGATGAGTGTGAATTTATTGTCTGGCATAATACACCAGATGTATAGGTTATTAGTCGTTAGTCATTAGTTTGGTTGCTTTTAAGATCCGAGTTTGACCGTAAACCTAGTTAATGGGATTTAATGCGATCGCACAACTAGTCTGGAATCTTCTAGGCTACTCAATCACTAAAATTTTTACGCCATCACTAGTTTTTTCAAGCCTTGTAAAAATTTTATTATAATCCTTACTAAGTATTGCTTTTTTACGGCAATTTATCCTCTCATTAACTATTTTTTTTTGTCTTAAATTTACATTAACTTAAATCTATTTACGAATATTTATAATAATTATTATAACCTCAATCAATTACATAAATTAATTTTAAGGGCTTACATTGTGCGCCCTTACTCGTCTAATCAGCATCAACTTATAACCGCTATAATGCAAAATAGATAAAATCGAAAAAAGACTACAAAAGACTACTATAGCGTTTCCTAGTAAGCCTGAGGTACATCTAAATTAAATTATTGTTACCTATTTCCTAATCCCTAAAAACCAGTACAAAATTTCCTCACCCACATGTACTTTTATTAAGCCTGAAATAATTGGCAACAAAGGTGGTAAATTATAGCCAACATAGCAAGAGTATGAGAGGTGCATCAAGATGAATCAAAAGAAAACTACTGACAATAAAATAATCCCAGGGAGCTTGGCATTAGCATTTGCTTTACTCATCGGTGCAGCCTGGTGGGTAAGTAGCTCTAACTCTCGCTCCTTGCAATTAAAGCCTATTAGTACTCCGTCTATAGAAGATGTCAACTCTTCTACTACATCTTCTACGACAACAGAGAATGCAACCGAGAATGCTGATGCTCAAACAAACCTTAACCTTAAGGGATTAGGGGATACCGACCGTGGTTATTCAATCCTCAGTAGTGCTAACTTCCGAGACGCTCTGGTTAAGCGGGGGATTGGTTTCAATTATGCTCAAGAGTCAGACCAGGAAACTCGTGCAGCAGCTCTGGGTCAGGAACAAGCTGATCTGATTGGCACTAGCTTAGACCAATTCCTGACTCACAAGCCTAACGGCAAAATCGTTGCTCTGTTGAACCGAACAGAGCAAACAGATGGTAATCAACCCAACTTAGATGTAGTAGTGGCCTCTGAGCGTATCCTGAAATCCAATCCCAAAGAGATCCAAGATTTTGTAGAAACATACTACGACCAGGTAGAGAAAGCTAATCTCAGGGATGGGGAAACTGCCAGTAACGGAATGCAGTTTTTTACAGCAACTGAGGCGAAAGATTGGATGAAATCAGGAACTTTTGCAACAATAATAGGGGAAACTGCGGGAGTGTTGGTAGCTTCGGGTAAAGCAAAAGATGTTCCTGTTAATACCACAGAACTGTTTACCGCTAACTATCTGCCCCCAACAGCTGAGCAAAGTATAGCTACAACCCTTCCCACTGATCAGAATCTGCCGGAAGTTGCGGCTCAACCTCAAGTAGATGATTCTACTGAAGCGGATCAAGCGCAGGGATCACAACCGGAAAAAACCGTTCTTGATACAATAGCGAGTGGGGAAACCCCCAAGACCGCGCTCCCTCCCCAAGACCGCGCTGTATCGCTTACTGAAGCAGAACAAAAACCTGACTCTACCGCCACTCAAGTAGCTGAGGCAGATAATAACACTGAGGCTTCAGTTCCAGGAAAAGGTGAGGAAAAGCCAGAAGTTGCGGCTAAATCTGAGGATTCCTCTAACACTGAAGCGGATCAAGCTAAGGAATCAGAACCGGAAAAAACCGTGACTGAACCAGAACAAAAACCTGACTCTACCGCCACTCAAGTGGCTGAGGCAGATGATAAAGCCAAGGAATCGCAACCAGAACAAAAATCTGAACCTAATCGGACTCAAGTGCCAGAGGCAGAGGGACAAAACCCCCAGCCCCTAACTAACTTAGAAGTTTTAGGTGAAGTCAAGTTTGCCAAGGCTTCGTTTCAATTAAGTCCGATACTTTTTAGCTACCAAAATCTACTTTGCAGATTTTAGCCCACTAATGCAAGCTGCTCTCGCAGCCAGGGGGTATCTCCCAAGGCCAAGATAGGTTTTGTTCCGCTCAAGGCGCATAAATCTGTGTTTAATAGAAAACACAACA
>NZ_JAAHIE010000379.1:0-7351 GCF_010671945.1 Moorena sp. SIO4E2 | reverse complement strand
TGTCTTCTGCTGAGACAAGCAGGAAAGATACAGACTTTCCTGGATATCGAGGTCCTAAATCCTGAAGAAGCTACGGAAATTCGTAACCTGCCCACCTAGCGGCAAGGGGAATGGGTCGATGAGGGTGTATCTCTAGCTATGGTCCCTGTTTTAGGGAGGCAACTGAGTTGGGGCTTAGAAATTTTTCCAGTCCCTTTTGGTATAGTAATTAGAATAATTTGGAGAAAAAGCTGGATGTAGCATTTCCGATCAAAGTCTTCCCATTGCGGTAAGACTTCCCTTTAAGCTGGTTGACTCAAGGCTTCAGTTAGATAATCTGCCGCTGCTTCCACTAATGCGATCGCATTTTCATAAATCATGCGAGTTGGTCCAATAATTCCCACACTTCCCACTGGGACTTGGTCTTGCTGATAGTTAGCAGATACCAAAGTACAGCCACGCATCGGTTCCAAGGAATTCTCGGCACCAATCCTAATTTTCACACGAGACTTAAATTCCAACTCTTCCGGTACCTTAAAGATTACTGACCACAGTTGCTCCTGTTCCTCTTCCAACAGATGTAGCAAGTCTAGAGTCTGGTCTATTTCCGAAAATTCTGGTTGACGCAACACCTCTGAGATGCCACGAATCATAATCGGGCTGGACTTAGGTACTACAGTGCGACGGGTCAACTCAGTTAATAAATTGCTTAAAAAATCCGCATAGCGGACAAATTCTCGGTCTAATTCACTCCAATCTAATTTCTCCAATTCCGTGAGAGTTCGCCCTCGCAGCTTACTATTCAAGAAGTTAGATAATATTTTTAACTCCCGCTCCACAATCGACTCATCAACCGTGCTATCATCCTCTGACTGGGGCAGATTCATCAATACCGACTGAGTTTCATAACTATCCGTAACTATAATCAACATCACCTGTCCTAGCTCTAGGTGCATCAACTGTAGATGGCGCAGGCGAGTAGTGCGATTGTCAGGGAAAGTAATTAAAGCAATATATCCACTGACTGTTGCCAGAATTTGAGCAGCATCCCTTAGCAATACCTCAAACTTAGCTTCCTCCCAGTTCAACTTCTCTGCCAGTAAATTTTCAACATACTGACTCAAGGTTTCTGACGGTTGAATCAGCTGGTCAACATAGGTTCGATAACCTGAATCAGAAGGAACCCTACCTGCAGAGGTGTGGGGTTGATATAGTAGTCCAACTTTTTCCAACATACTCATGCAAGAGCGAATCGTGGCTGGACTAACACTCAGGTCATATTCTTGAACCAAGGCTTTAGAACCAACCGGTTCCGCCGTGGCAATATAGTGACGAATAGTCGCCCAGAGAATATGTTGTTGCCGAGTTGTTAAACTTAGTTGTTGGCGAGACATTTTGAACCAAAGCTGAACTTAATTTGAAAGGGAAAAAAGTCTAAATTAGAGGGAGGAGTTACCATTAAGGTGATCAAACATACTAATAATGGAATGTTGCCTAAAAGCTGGGTCTAGTTAAGCCTGCTTTAGTCCAAAACAGTAGGGCTGATAATTAGATATCCCAATCAATCACCAAAAATCAGGGTTGGTTTTGGTGAAACTTGGAAGTATCTGGGATTTATCCATAGCTATGGCAGCGTCTGCTCACCCAAGGATTAAGTTGGTTATTAATACATTTTATCTAAAAATATTTGCTGTAAGAACATTTGTTCTAAGATAGCAGAATCTACTCATAGCAGTAGTTAGTAGTGAGCTGCAATTAGTAACGAGGAATGCTATGATCAACTATGATTGAGTATGCGTCAATACCCCCAGCTACATTCTTGACATTCGTGAACCCCTGACTGATTAACCACTGACACATCTGAGCAGAGCGCATACCATGATGGCACATCACCATGGTTTCAACTGCGGGATCAAAGCGAGTAGAGATTTCCCCAGACCACTGAGCAAATTCACTCAAAGGCAGAATTTCAAACCCTTCTATAGAAGCGATCGCAACTTCTTGCCGTTCTCGGACATCAATAAGCTGTAACTGCTCCGGGGAATCTGCCATCTGCCTTGCCAGTTGTTCAACACTGATTTCAAGAAGAGGTTGATCAAACGATTGAGCGACCATAGGACGTAAATAGCTGTAACGCGCTTGTTTTCGTAGTTTTGACCTTTATTCTACCTCTAGTAATCGCAATTTTATTTATTCACCCTAAATATAATGAGCAGATGATGGGGTGATCAGCTATGGTGGCTGATTAATATGTAGCAATATTTAAAGTAGTTAATATCAGGATTAACATCAGCTGTCAGCCCTCAGCTATCATTTATAAAATAAACATCGAACACGATAATTTAATAGTTCGAGATTTTACAAAATTGAAAGTTTGGGCATTTGTCCATCTAAGTATTCAGGCATTGTCTGATAGCTGATAGCTGATAGCTGATAGCTGATAGCTGATAGCACCTCAAGTAGCGTGCGCATTAGCTGATAGCTGATAGCTAATTGCTAAGGAATAAATTAACGCCAAAGGTATCAAATAATAATTAATGTGGCAGATAGCAGAGTGTCACAGGTGTTGCTATCGAACAACAGAGGTTTATAGGAAAATATAAGTAAGTACTGTAATTGTTTAGAGTTTACTCGTACTCAAATAGGGAGGAAATAGTAACAACTAGTCTTAGGAGGGTTTTGCAATGGTGCGACAAGGTGTTAGAGGAGTCATAGCTTTAATAGTAGCCCTCTGTTCTATGCCCGTTTTATCTCAGACAGCGAATTTTGCTTCTTTAAACTTATCACCGGGTTTTTCCCCAAGTCAGGGAGAAGTCAGTGGTCACACCGGTGGTGCTTACTCGTTGTCATCGATGGCAAATAGCGATCGCAACAATGATCCCTGTATTGGTTTTGGAGACCCTACTCCAGATCACCTGATGGTTTTGGAGGCAGATTTACCCAGTTTAACTATAGGGGTCAACACAGAGGGAAAGGATACCACTTTACTGATTCAGTTTCCCAACAATCAAATCCTTTGTGGGGATGATACAGGTTCCAAAAAAGATGCCAGCATAACTGCACAAAATTGGCCAGCTGGCACATACCAAATCTGGGTTGGTGCCTTTGAGGGAGGACAACGGTGGGATTACACCCTGACGGCTGTTGAGTAACCAAAAAGCGATGCAGCGAGGTAGCGCGGTCTTGGGGGAAACCCCCACTCGCTATTCCATCAAGACAAGGTAAACTAGTTAGTAATTTGTTCAAGCGTTAATTATGGTGACCCCTAGTGCTATCTGCCCTGATTGCTGACTTCCGTATTATCTTTGAGCGTGACCCAGCTGCTCGGAACTGGCTTGAGGTTTTGTTCTGCTACCCCGGCTTACAGGCTCTGCTGTTCCATCGCTGCTGTCACTGGTTACATGGGATTGGGATTCCATTCATTCCTCGACTGCTCAGTCAGTTATCCCGATTTGTTACAGGTATTGAAATTCATCCGGGTGCCAAAATTGGTCATGGTGTGTTTATCGACCACGGTATGGGTGTGGTGATTGGAGAAACCGCCATTGTGGGAGACTACTGTCTAATCTATCAAGGTGTTACCCTCGGCGGTACAGGAAAGGAAAGTGGGAAGCGCCACCCTACTCTAGGAGAAAATGCGGTAGTGGGAGCTGGTGCTAAGGTGCTAGGGAATATCCAAATTGGTAATAATGTCCGCATTGGTGCTGGGTCAGTGGTCTTGCGAGATGTTCCTTCCGATTGTACTGTCGTCGGGATACCAGGTCGGATTGTCTATCGTTCCGGTGTACGAGTCAATCCCCTTGAACATGGTAGCTTGCCTGACTCAGAAGCCAAAGTAATTCGAGCGTTAGTAGACCGGATTGAGTCTCTCGAACAACAGCTACAAGAGTTAACTCAGCAAAGATCTTCAATGGCATCAATGATGTCTGATCACTCTTCAACACCAGATGCTCCAGAGAAGGGGGCTAAAGCCCCATGTTGTGATCTCCAGGATAAAGAAATTCGGCAGTGTTTAGATAGTTATGGGATTTGAGCTAGTTGTCAAATGTTAGCAGGTTAAAGGTTGAAGGTTTTACCTGTCGTTCCTGTTGGCTCTAGACAGGGAATCGGATTAGTAACACAATAGAATATTTTAACCACACCCATTTTGGTGTGACCCCGAAGCTAAGGATTAACAGCTTTTTGAAACCACTCCCCAGAACTGTCTTGGTAGTAAAGCCATCGGTTTTGGGGGAAACCCTGCAACCTTAGGTGATCAACCTTGACTGGTTCGAGCAATAATAGGCAAAAATTTGGCAAAGGCTGATCTAGGGCAGGTGGTGGTGGGGAAAAGGCTTGTTTATCTGGTACTCTAGCAACACCAGGGTCAGGCCACGCAAATTGTAAGCGAGCTGCATCGGAAAGATTTTGCCAAGTCTGCTGGCGGACTTGTTGAAGTCCTTCGTCAGGATAATCAGCAGTGATCAGGGTCAACTGGCCTGCTAAACGAAATTGTTCGCGAGTGTTGGGAAAGTACCAACAAACTTCTCCCCAGGGATGATGATTAATGTCGTGAATTTTCTGGCTACGGGTATCGGTAATAACTTTGAGTTGGTTGGAGTTGTCCAAAAAACCCCGAAAAACTACGGTGCGGTTAGCAGGATAGCCCTTGGGGTCAACGGTTGCCAGTTGAAAGTAACGAGCATAAGGTAGGCTGCGATTGTGATGGATTGCGCGAGCTAGGGGCGATCGCCAAACAGCAATAGGCATTTTTTTTTAGACATAGCCCATAAAATAGCGGAAAGGTGAGCTTTCCGCATCTAATTATTAAATTCGCCACGGGTCGCACCTAAATGTAGGGTAGTTTCAAGCTCAGGATGGAAGCAAGCCCCAAGTTGGCTGACCAAAGACCCTGAGGGCGCAAGCCCCTGGATTCTATCCCGGAGACGAAACCTTAGGAGAGTGGAGCCTTTATGGTTGGCAGGCTATGCATAAAAAGGTTAAAACTTATTGATTAAGGCTCCACTCTCCTTACGGTAACTTCAAACCATGGGGTTAGCCCGAACAGGAATTTATTCCCTAACTGCCCGAAAATTTTCGTCCTAAGATATCGACTATAATAGAAAGCAATGCATCAATACCAAGGAGGTGATTTTAAGTGTTGGTTATGGAATTCAAGGCTGTCCTTAAAGAGCCTCAAAAGTTGGCAATAAATGAAGCCATTAGAACGGCTCGTTTTGTCCGTAACAAGGTACTTCGGTATTGGATGGACAATCGTGGAACAGGGAAGAAAGAACTCTATCGATACAACACTCAACTAAGGGAAGAGTTTGAATTTGTTAAAGACCTCAATAGTCATGCTTGCCAAGCCTCTGTTGAGAACGTAGAACGTGCTATCAAACGTTTCTTCGATAACTGCAAAAAGAAAATTCCTGGAAAGAAGGGTTATCCTCGTTTCAAGAAACATTCTAGGTCAGTCGAGTATAAGCAATCTGGATGGAAGTTATCCCCAGATAATAAGTCCATAAAATTCACCGACAAGAAGGGGATCGGAAAAGTCAAGCTCAAGGGTACATGGGACTTGTGGAGATTCGAACAAAAATTAATCAAGCGAGTTCGGATTGTCCAAAAAGCCGATGGTTACTATGTCCATTTTTGCGTCAAAGTAGACAATTCAGAACAATTAGAAGCCACTGGCTTTACTGTTGGATTGGACCTAGGCTTGAAGGAATTTTATACCGACTCTGACGGATACTCTGAACCTAATCCCAGGTTTTACAAAAAAGGTGAAAAGCGCGCTATATTTTATCAACGTCGAGTTTCTCGAAAAAAGAAAGGCTCTGCTAACCGTAAAAAAGCAATTAATAGACTAGGTAGGACACACCTTAAAATAAGTAGACAACGTGAAGAGCACGCCAAGAGACTGGTTAGAAGTTACCGTAAGATAGTGGAGCCTTATTACAAAAGATTTAACCCTTTTATGCAAAGCCGATCACCCATAAAGGCTCCACTATCTAAGGTTTCGTCTCCGGCGCGCTGCGTAATCCGGTCTAACGACCTGGTCGCCTACGTTCGCGCAGCGTGCCGAAGGCAAGATTTAAGAGTTAAAAACCTGGTTAAAAACCACTGTTTAGCTAAGTCTATTAACGATGCAGGTTGGTACCAATTTCGAGAGTGGTTAGAGTATTTCGGCCAAAAGTTTGGTCGGATAACTGTCGCAGTTAATCCAGCCTACACAAGCCAAAATTGTTCCAGCTGTGGTGAAGTGGTCAAGAAATCTTTATCGACTAGAACCCATGCCTGTAAATGCGGGTGTCGGCTGGATCGTGATGTTCCTTCGGAACCGCTTCGCGAACACAATGCTGCTAAAAATATCCTAAGCAGAGCCTTGGGTACCGTGGGGCACACGGGAACTTATCGTGCGGTTCGTTCCAACCAGGAGCTTTCAGAAACTGAAAGGGTATGGGTTGGGGGATTCGCGAGGGTTAAAACCTCAAAAATCCTAACTATCTAACGGATATGGGTGAAAACCCCATCCTTGAGGAGACAAGTGACTCCCTATCTGGCCACACCGAGCAGGCGGCAACCTCGCAGAGTGAAGCTGGCAGTGCGATTCGTTAGCTAGAAACCATGTCCGATAAAGACTTGGGGGATTAGCTGCTTGGTTTACGAACCATGACAACTTGATAACCATGATGGTGAAAATCCATCCCGGAGACAAAACCAAAGAATAGTGCAGCCTTAGTACAAAACCTTACTCCTATGATGCCTAACCTGCTGACCATAAAGGCTGCACTATTCTTTCGGTAACTTCTGACCCTCGCGAAATCCGAGTGACAGCCCTACCCTGATTCACAGAACTAACAAACCTGTGGATTGATGCAAGGGTCGAACAGTGAAGCACTACTAGCCAAAAGTGGTGTTAGTAACAGGCATTGGACTCATGGGTACGAGAGAAAGGTATGTTTAATCATCGTCATCACTAAGTAGCGAAACGGCTGACACGCTACAGACAAATAGTCAAAGGAGATAGGTATTACTGGTTTGCCAGTCAGTAATGATTTCCCACAAAGCTCCCGGTGAATAATACCACCCTAAAAGTCCACAGAATGGTTATCAGGAACGAAGTAACCTTTATAGGTACTCTGTTGAAAGGTCGAAGATTCTGAGTAGGTAGTTAGCCGCAAGTCCTATAGAGGCAAGATTGAATCAAAAGCTAACGTCTGGAGTAATTCCCAGGATATGCTGACGGATTCACGTTATAGGAAATGATTTAGCTGTAAGTAGCAATGAACAAGTCTAAAACTCGGGGGTTTGCCCCACAGTCAGAATGGAATAGGGTCAACTGGCGCAAGCTAGAAATGACCATATTTAAGTTGCAAAAACGGATATA
>NZ_JAAHIE010000378.1:0-7352 GCF_010671945.1 Moorena sp. SIO4E2 | reverse complement strand
CACAACAGAGGCGGTTGACTTGGTCGTAGTTGCCTTTGACTGCCATTAATGTGGGGTTGTAAATCAGAGTGCCCATCACTTTACCCGCTTCCAGGTCAGCAGGGATAAACACGCAGCAGTCGAGTCCAGCATGAGCTGCGATCGCAGCAGTAGAATTCGCTAAGTTTCCAGTACTAGCACAGGATACCGTTGAGAAGCCTAACTCCCGTGCTCTACTTAGAGCTACTGATACCACCCGGTCTTTGAAGCTGAGGGTGGGCATGTTGACCGCATCATTTTTAATGTAGAGATTTTTTAACCCTAAGCGTCTAGCCAAGCGAGTCGATTTCACTAAGGGAGTCATTCCTGTACCCACATCAATATAGTTATCAGTGGCAAGGGGTAAGAAAGAACGATAGCGCCAGATGGATTTCGGACCTGCCTCAATGCTTTGCCTGGTTACATGGCGTCTGAGGGTACCGTAGTCATATTTTACTTCCAACGGACCAAAGCATTCCTCACAAACGTGCATTGCCTTGGGCTCATACTCCGCACCACACTCTTTACACTTCAACTTGGTAAATGCGGTAGATGCCTGGGTTTTGGGAGTAATTGTGGCTTGGCTCATGGGTATATCTCTAATTACGCTCTCTAATTACGTTCAGTCAAGACTTGATTAAAAGTAACATACCTCAAAATGTCCGTCAAACATACCCGACTTTTTTAGTCGGGATTAATTGCAGGGGTTAAAGATTAACCATTAACCAGTCAAAATTACTGTCAATTGAGATACAAACGTTTGGTTCGATTAGTGATACACGGCTGTGTGTAGGCAAGAGGCAAGAGGCAATAGGCAAGAGGAACCCACCCCTAACCCCTCCCAGGAGGGGAAGGCAAGAGGCAAGAGGAACCCACCCCTAACCCCTCCCAGGAGGGGGAGGCAATAGGCAAGAGGAACCCACCCCTAACCCCTCCCAGGAGGGGAAGGCAAGAGGCAAGAGGAACCCACCCCTAACCCCTCCCAGGAGGGGAAGGCAATAGGCAAGAGGAACCCACCCCTAACCCCTCCCAGGAGGGGAAGGCAAGAGGTAAGAGGCAAAAGTTTACTACAACAGCGTTTCAGCTTGTATCAATGTCCTCTTAATACGTAGTGCTATAGCTGATCGCTGATCGCTGATCGCTGACGGCAGCGCAATGGTTCTAGCTTCCTTGACAAATCAGCTCATAATATGCTATTTTAGAAATAGAGCTTATTATAATAAAGCCGGGTAAGCGCAAGAAAAATTAAGCAAAAATGTGATATGCGGCAAGGATAATGACCATGGTAAGCCTTGATTATCATAACTATTGCGCTTAGTTATCACTATTTTTAAGAATAATTTCTTGAGTCTTGCCCTTGCCCTGTATCATACAGTTGAGGTTAAAAAAAGTGGCTATGGAAAATACAGAATCTAACCAAAATTCTGAAGATCAAGTAGTAGAAAATACATCTGGCGATACTAACCCCTTAGGGGACGCTCGCTCCGACTCTCAGGAAACAGTAACAACTCCTGAAGAAGCTGAAGTAAAAGCTGAATCGAGTGATGAAAATGTCGAAACAGATAATCAAGACACTAAAGAAATTCCCGCACCAGAATCTAATCCAACTACTAGTGAGCGTTCTCCAGGAAAAACCGATAGAGGTTTATAATCCAGGAGTTATATTCTTGGGCGAGAATTGACCAACTCAGCCGGGAGCATGTCACCTTTGTAATTAGGTACATAGATCCCCCCTAACCGGGAGCATGTCACTTATGCAGAACATTTGTACGCTTATCTGGGTAATAGGTAATGGGTAATAGGTAATGGGTAATAGGTAATGGGTAATAGGTAATGGGTAATAGGTCATCAGGGGAGCATGTCACAAATGCCGAATATTTGTACATTATCTATAGCCCCCTCATGGGTTTAAGCTTGCTCTAATGGTACATAGTACTTTTGTTCTGCAACTTTGACCTGCTCCCCCCCTAACCCCCCTTAACTAAGGAGGAAATTAGATAAAAAAGTGCTGCTGATGAAGGATAGAATTAGATAAAAAAGTGCTACTGATGAAGGAGGAAATTAGAGCAAAAAGTGCTACTGATGAAGGAGGAAATTAGAGCAAAAAGTCCCCCTTATTAAGCACGGAATTAGATGAAAAAGTCCCCCTTATTAAGGGGGATTTAGGGGGATCTCAATCAGGAATTAACAAAACTGGAACTCCTTCAATAAGTATTAAGAGAATGCCATGACCTACAATATATATGCGCTGCTGGTAGCTATTGATGAATATCCCAGTCCTGTTCCTTCTTTGAATGGCTGTGTTAATGACATCCTAGGAATACAGGAATATTTGCAAGGGCGGGTCGCTGTAGATGGAGATAAACTTCACATCCGCACACTCTTGAATCGAGATGCTACCCGTCAGGCAGTTGTTGATGGTTTTCGGCAGCATTTGTGTCAAGCTAGCGCTGAAGATGTTGCTTTCTTTTACTATGCGGGACATGGTTCTCAAGAGCAAGCTCCACAAGAGTTTTGGGCAATAGAGCCGGAACGATTGGATGAAACATTAGTCTGTTATGACAGTCGCACTGAGGGAGGTTGGGACTTGGCGGATAAGGAGTTAGCCAAGCTAATTTCTGAGGTAGACGAGAAAAACCCCCACACTGTTATTATTTTAGACTGCTGTCACTCTGGTGCTGGCACCCGTGGCGGACTAGAAGCAGAAACAGCAGTTCGTAAAACTTCCACCGACAAACGCCAGCGACCCTTGGAGAGTTTTATTTTCTCCTTGAGTGAAACTGACAAATTATCAGCTGCCCTCAGCCCAGAAAAAAATCCTAGTGCTTGGAGTTTCCCCACAGGAAAACATATCGTCCTAGCCGCTTGTCGAGATAGTGAGACGGCGAAAGAATTCAACAGCAATGGCCAACCAAGAGGTGCGTTTTCTTACTTTTTGCTGGATACCTTGAAGAAAGCCAATGGTAGCCTGACTTATCGGGATTTATTCAAGCGTGTCAATGCCCTAGTCCGCAGTAAGATCACCGCCCAATCTCCCCAAATCGAAGCTACGGAGTTGAGTGATTTAGACCAACCTTTTCTGGGCGGTGCGATCGCTAACCGTACACCCTACTTTACTGTCTTCTATGACAAAAACCACGACTGGGTGATTGATGGTGGTGCGGTTCACGGCATTTCTCAACCTGTTGGGAATGACACCACAATACTGGCATTATTTCCCTTTGACACCCCTACAGAGCAACTACGTGAACTCTCAACGGCAGTAGGTGAGGCAAAAATTGTGGAAGTAATGCCGCAGCTGAGTAAAGTTCAAATTAGTGGTATTGGGGATTTAAATCCCGAAATGACCTGGAAAGCAGTCATTACCAGTTTGCCCCTGCCACCGAAAGGGGTTTTATTGTCAGGAGAACCAGCTGGTGTAGAATTAGCCCGTACCACCCTGCTCAACACTGGTCACAATCAGCCCTCCCTGTATGTTCGGGAAGTGGCAACCCCTGAAGCTGCAGAGTTGAAATTACTGGCTCGTGACGGTAACTATTTAATTACACGACCAGCGGATGACCGTCCTCTAGTGGCTGCCATTTCCGGTTACACCGATGCCACTGCCTTGCAGGCGATTAAGCGATTAGAACATATCACCCGTTGGCTGAATATCACTGAACTTGCCAGCCCAGCCACCAGCCGCATTCGCCCCGATGCCGTGCAAATGCTGATTTACCAGCAGGATGGGCAACCTTTGCTAGATCCTCAAATTCGCCTGGAATATCAACAGGAAAATGGCAGGTGGCGATCGCCCAGATTCAAAATTAAGCTCAAAAACACCAGTAATGAGCCGCTTTATTGCGCCCTGCTCGATTTAACCGACCGTTACGCCGTCTCAGCTGAGTTGTTAGATGGGGGCGGAATTTGGCTGGAACCAAGGGGGCAAGAGGGAGATGAAGCCTGGGTTAATCGCGGCAATCCAATTTATCCTGAAGTCCCCAAACAACTATGGCAAAAAGCGGGGATTACGGAAGTTAAAGATATTCTCAAACTGATTATCTGTTCGACCGAATTTGATGCCACTTTGCTCCAACAACCAGAACTTGACCTACCACCACGTCTTTTGCCTACACCCCGTTGCGGTAATGGTACCCTGAACCGCCTAATGCAAAGGATTCCAGCTCGTGACCTCCGCAGCAGACCAGAAGAAGACGAAATCTATGATGACTGGTTAACTAGCCAAATTAGCATTACTACCGTGCGTCCTCTACACAGTACTCCTATTCCCACAGGGGACGAGTCTGTCTTTCTGGGAGTAGGTTCCACCCTATACGCCCATTCCGAATTTAGAGCAAAGGCACGTCTAACTACTGTCACCCAATCAACCAGGGATTTAGGTAATCATATGTTACCACCGATACTGCGGGAGGACGATCCGGGCATTGAGTCCTTTGAGTTTACTAGCAGTCGGGGAACGGATCCTGGTTTAAGCGCGCTGGAATTAACTGAGGTAGAAAATCCGTCAGCGGTTACAGCCAAAAATCCCCTGAAAGTTATTGTTGATCGACCCCTTGCTTCTGATGAACAACTGTTACCCATTAGCTACGATGGGGAGTTTTTCTTGCCTTTGGGACGGGCTCGGTCTACCCCGGAGGGCAAAACGGAGATTTTACTGGAACGGTTAACAGAACCAATTAGTGAAGGTAGCCGCAGCTTGGGGGGTTCGATCCGAATTTTCTTCCAAAAAGTAGTGTCTCAAAAACTGGGGCTAGAGTTTAATTACCCAATCTTGGCAGCAGCGGATGTCACTGCGTCTGGAGTGGTCAACTATACAAGAGATGTTGAACAAGTCAAGTCGCGGGTTGCCCAAGCTCAACGCATAGTCCTTTACATACACGGTATTATTGGTGATACCGAGAGCTTGCTGCCCAGCCTTCGCTCCGCCCAGGTTGAGGTAGATGGAACACAAAAACCCCTGGCCGAATTGTATGACCTGGTACTCAGCTATGATTATGAGAATATAAATACCTCAATTGTAGAGAATGCTAAATTGCTGAAGCAGAGACTACAAGCTGTAGGGTTAGGGGAGAACCACGGTAAAATTTTTCACATTGTCGCCGACTCTATGGGAGGGTTGGTTTCTCGTTGGTTTATTGAACGAGAAGGAGGTAATCAGGTGGTTGGGCATTTAATTATGATAGGTACACCCAATGCTGGTTGCCCTTGGTCTACGGTTGAAGATTGGGCATTAGCTACCTTAAGTATCGGTTTAAATGGGCTGTCAGAATTTCCTTGGCCAGTATCAGTGATGGGGATTTTGGTTCAGGCGATTAACCGGTTTGTTGATGAGATTGAAACTATTGATATTTCCCTAGACGAGATGCATCCCTGTTCTGAGTTCTTGGAACAATTAGCAGCAAGTCCCGACCCCAAAGTACCTTACTCAATTATTGCTGGTAATACATCGATTATTCCTGCCGCCCTGAAAGCAGAAGCCAATCAAACTTCTAGTCCCTTGCAACGACTAATGCAGAAGTTATTTGATAAAGCTGTAGCTATGGCTTTCTTTGAGCAACCCAATGATATCGCTGTTACAGTACAAAGTATAAAAAGCGTAGGTTCAGACCGGACTCCACAACCGCAAATCCAGGAAATCGGCTGCGATCACATGGTTTACTTTACTGAACCGGTGGGGTTAACTGCCCTCTCCCAGGCAGTGATTCAAGCCCTAGAAAATAACTCTGATTTAGGAGCTACAACTACTACAAAAACTACTACTGTGGCAAATCCTGTGGTTAATGATATTACTAATAATTCTTCAGGGAACAAAGCACTGAAATGGTGGATTATTGGGGTTGTTGGGGTATTATTCGCGGCTATTCTGGGTTGGCTGGTATTAAAGCCATCCAATAATACCGAACCTAGTAATCAATCTCAACTAAGCGATAATTTAGGTCAATCATGGGTCAGCGGTCAGCGGTCAGCGGTCAGCGGTCAGCATTCAGCCGTCAGCGGTCAGCGGTCAGCGGTCAGCCGTCAGCTTAAAATAAACCTCATTTGGGAGAATTTAATAGGTAAGCATTCAGCGGTCAGCGGTCAGCGGTCAGCGGTCAGCCGTCAGCCGTCAGCGGTCAGCGGTCAGCCGTCAGCCAAAGGCTCACGCTGCTTGAGGTGCTTTCCATAACTCAGATTAAACTAATGCTTACCTGTTGTCTTGATGCAAAGCGCGAGTGGGGGAAACCACGCCAGTTGCTCATGGGGGGAACCCCCAAGACCGCACTGGCTCCCCAAGACCGTAATGGTGCCCTTGACCCGTAATTAAATTCGCCACGGGTCGCACCTCTGCATCGCTTATTCAAAAGCTCTTCCCTTTGCTTACCCTATGCCCATAAGCACCTCAAGTAGCCTGTCCATAGCCCATAAGCTGATAGCTGATAGCTGATAGCTGATAACTGATAGCTAATGGCTGATAGCTGATAGCTAATGGCTGATAGCTGATAGCTGATAGCTGATGGCTGATAACTGATAGCTGATAGCTGATAGCTGATAGCTAATGGCTGATAGCTAATGGCTGATAGCTGATAACTGATAGCTGATGGCTGATAGCTGATGGCTGATGGCTGATAGCTGTTCGCGTAGCGTGCGCGTAGCGCTTAAGCTGATAGCTGATAGCTGACAATTGCTTTCACCAAATCTTGCTCATTTTTAGCACAAACCCCGCCAGTTCCGGAGCACCGCTAACGGTTTCAGGATTGTCCAAAATCTCTGGTTTGTGATCACGACGATAAATGTAAATTTTCCGGTTTTGGCGGTCGATTAACCAACCAAGTGATGTGCCATTGTCAAGGTATTCTTGCATGTTGTCTTGCAAGCCACTGAGTGTATCGCTGGCGGAACGTAACTCGATCACAAAGTCGGGGCAAATGGGGGCAAAGGAAGCTTTCTGTTCCTCGGTTAAGGCATTCCAGCTCTCCAGTTTAATCCAACAAGCATCTGGAGAGCGGATCGCTCCATTGGGCAAGGTAAAGCCGGTGCTGGAGTCAAAGGTTTCACCCGTACCGTCGAGATCAGCCCAGTTAGCCAATTGTTGAGCAATTTTCAGATTCCGATTGCCTGTATCGGAAAAGACTGGGGACATAATCACAACTTCTGGGCGACCGAAGAAGGCGCTCAAAGGAGTGAAGGTTCCGTAACCTTCCGATCAGCTAGGGTTCAAGCGAAGTTCCCACCCAAAGGGGCATAACGAGATGGATATCAACGGCTCACAAGCTGAGGTACTCCCGAATTGTTATGTCTCACAGCTAGAGGGTAATGCGTAACCAGAAGCATATACCGCATGATAATGGAACGTT
>NZ_JAAHIE010000377.1:0-7356 GCF_010671945.1 Moorena sp. SIO4E2 | reverse complement strand
AACTTCTTTGCCCAACTCAAGCAATATCGAGCGATTGCCACACGCTATGATAAACGGGCAATAAACTTTCTATCCGCAATTTATCTGGCTGCTACCGTTATCTGGCTTAATTGATGACACGCCCTAGGGTAAGACTTAGGCATCAACTCTAATTTGATCAGAATTAATCCGGAAGACAAATAATTAATGGTGTAGTACTCATCGTAGCCCTAGTTAATCTGCCCTACTTACTCAGATATAATGATAGATTCCTATTTTTTAATACATCACCGCTTTGTATGTTACTGTTTGCAAGCTCACGAGCTGACAATGAGGCTACAAAGGAAGCATCCCTTGTTGGAAACAGTATTACCCGACGACAAATATACCTGGGGGGGCGACGAAACAAGCTGAAATGCTTGCTATGTAAAGTTAGTAGCATTTTGTGGTAAAAAAAAGTAGGTCTCTAATTTGCAACAAGACCTACGTGTTAACAATGTTACCAGCATTCTACCAAAACCACATAAAAAGTCAACTTAGTCTAGCTGAATATATTTTTTAAAAAATTCTGATCAATTTCTTACAGTCAATTAAAAAAGTTAACTTAGAAAAATTAGCAAATACTCTCCCTTTACCAATTAAATTTGAAAGTAGAAGAAAAAGACTACAAAGATTTTTATCCTTACCAAACCTAACAATTGAAAAAGTTTGGGTTCCAATATTTGAAGAATTATTGAAAACATACTTTACTTCAGAAACCCTAATTTATCTAGCAATTGATAGAACAAATTGGGGTCGCATTAATTTAATCATGGTTAGCCTTATTTGGGATAAAAGCGATGCAGCGCGGTCTTGGGGGCCCCCCATGAGCGCAGGGCTGTTTCATTCCCTCAGAAAGCCCATATACTAAGAGAATGTTGTAAGATAATCAAAACAATGAGCTCTTCTTTGATTGAAAGACTCGGTGAAGTAAGGGATTTTCGTACTACTGACGGCAGACGACATCCGTTGTGGGTGGTACTGCTAATAGTCATCATGGGAACAATGAGTGGATACTTGGGTTACCGTGCCCTGGGAGATTTTGCACAACGTCACCGAGAAGATTTAATCGAAGCCTTGAAAATACCAAAAGGGCGTGTGCCATCTTACTCCACCATACGTCGTGTCATGATGGGTATAGATTTTGATAACTTTGCCAAGGTCTTTCAAAGTTGGGCATCAGAGTATATCCAAATCAGTCCTGGAGAATGGTTAAGCATTGATGGCAAAAGTATCAGAGGCACAGTGAGCAATAGCAACACCAAATATCAGAATTTTATTTGCGTGGTGTCGGTATTCACTCATGATCAGGGTTTAGTATTAACTCAAAATCAGTTCGAGAACAAACATGGCAGTGAAATCAGTACAGTTCAAGCTTTGATTAAGACACTTCACTTAGAACAAGCAGTATTGAGCTTGGATTCTCTACACTGCAAAAAAAAAACCTGCGACTTAATTATCAACAGTGGGAATCATTATGCCATCGCGGGAAAAAATAATCAGCCCAAGCTCTATCAACAGATTCAAGTCAATACACAATCAGCAGTGCCCCTGACAACTCATACTAGCATCGAGAAAAAACATGGTCGCCTCACCAAAAGACGTATCAGTGTGTTTGATGATTTGACTGGTATCACTAACCAATGGATTGGCTTGAAAACCCTAATTAAGGTTGAAAGAACAGGACAGCGAGGTAGACAACCATATGTAATGGTTGCTTACTACATCAGTAGTTTGGTCGCTGATGCTGAGATTTTCGCACAAGGCATTCGTGGACATTGGGGAATTGAAAATCGCTTGCATTGGTCAAAAGATGTGGTTTTTAAAGAAGACCGTTCCTCCATCAAAGCAGCCCACGCTCCTGCCAATATGTCCATTATTCGTAGCATTGTTATTAATCTCCTACGTAGTAACGGTTTTTCATCTGTGACTATTGCTCAAAGATTAATTAGCAACAACATCCCCACACTTTTGGCACTTTTGCAATAATTTTGGGAATGAAACAGCCCTGCCCATGAGCGACTGCATCAAGACAGAGCGTTTCCAATATATTTTACTTTGTTGCCCAAGTTAGGGAGTAGTAATTTAACAGAACAACAAAGTGTTTTATCAAAGATTGTACCGATTATTAAAAACTATAAAGTGTGTGTATTAGGAGATAGAGAATTTTGCTCTGTAAAACTAGCTAAGTATCTCCAGAGCTTGGGTGTATACTTTTGTTTACGTTTAAAAAAGAATGAGTTTGTTGAATATAAAAAAGATAATTGGGTTGCACTCAATGATTTAGGTTTAATACCTGGTGTGTCTTTATTTATACAAGGAGTAAAAGTGACTAAGACTCGGGGATTTACAAATTTTAATGTAGCTTGTAAGTGGCAACGTATACTCAAAGGTATAGCTCCTAAGGAAGGATGGTTTATTCTGACAAACTTTGATAGCTTAGAGCTGGCAATTTCAGCTTACAAAAAAAGATTTAATATAGAGGAAATGTTTAGAGACTTCAAGACTGATGGTTATCATTTAGAGAATACTAAAGTTGAAGGTGAACGGTTTATTTCTTTAGTTTTATTGATAGCCATAGCTTACACTTCTGCAACTATTAAAGGTCAGCATATTAAACGTCAAGGAATACAAAAATATGTGGCTCGTGTCAAAGAACCTGATAGAATAGAGCGCAGAAATAGCAGTTTTTACGTTGGTTTATATGGTCAAACCTGGGTTAATTTAAAAGATGTTTGTATAGAATTAGTAACCGAATTAATGAGATTAAATCCTAATAAACGAAAGTATTATCAACGAGGTCTAAGGGCTATATCGCTTATAGAGTCTGGGTTTTAGATTATTTCGTCGCCCCCCAGCAAATATACTCACTCACTCCTAGATTTTGTAGACATCAAAGTAGACATCAAAGCACCGATATTTTAAGGGCTTCAGCCCCCTAAAAAGAGCTAACGTGCCAAAATAGGATGCTCCCGCTACAAAGCACTCTAGATATGGGACTTAGCGTGAAATCCACACTGGAAATGAAGCCGTTTGTGAAGTTTGAGACTCATCAAAGAAAAGGCTAAATCTGACAAAATTATCAGAGATTGAACCCAATCTGGAGCATGCAATCCTATCCAAAAAGAGCTATATCGCTCCAATACTCTCCTGATCAACCGCAATCTCACAACCCTACAACTTACAATCTTACAAAAACACGATTAGCCCATTTTCCGCTTTCCCTTTAAAACCCCAACTTCTGCACCGCCCTACGCTTAACCTCCTCACCCCGCCTATCATACTTGGCCGTAGTCACAGGGGAAGCATGACCTGCTAACTTCTGGACGGTCACAATATCAATCCCAGCATCAAGCAAATCAGAGCAGAAGGTTCTGCGAAAATCATGGGGACTAAAGGACTCCACCCCAGCCTGTTTAGCTCGTTTCTGCAAAATCAACAATACGGCCTGGGGGGTCATTTTTCTGTACTGTATCTGTCCACCTTTCTGTATTGGGCACAAGAGCGCCCCTGGTTGATTACCTCTCGTGCTCAACCAATCATTCACAAACGCGATCGCACCTTCCGGTAAATAAACCGTCCTATCTTTACCCCCCTTACCCTGGCGCACTTCCAATGCACCACTATCACCATCAAAATCCCGCACTTCCAGCTTCACCACCTCTGCCCGTCGCAGTCCTGCACCCCGTAGTATCCCAATTAGGGCGGTATCCCTAGCCCCTTGGTTAGTTGTATCAGAGGCACACACCTTAATGAGTGCCGTAATTTCTGCTTGAGTTAATGCGCGACCTCTGGGTAAGGGATGATTCTTGATCCTGGGTAAATCCACGGCTGCCTCATAATCTTCTGCATCCATCAGTTTTAACTTCTTTGCCACAGTTAATACTCCCCTGAGCGCTGCCATCTTTTTTTGAACTGTGGCGGGGGCATTTATCTCTAATAATGCAGCTTGGACGGCGGCGGTGTGCTGATAGGTAAGGGCTGCCCAGTCAAGAGTGTCTGCATCGCATTCGTTATTAGTAAGTAGGGATGCGATCGCATCTAAGGCTTGCTTCATTGTAGGCTGCGACCCAAGACTCAAGCTGTTCAGATAAACCCGTGCTGGATGCCCAGTCAAGGGTAAAGCTGTGGTGAGAGAGAGTGATGTAGTAGTGAGGGTCACACTGATCCGCTTATCAGAAGGGGCGTTCCAATAAGTAAGAAGGGTCACACTACTTTCACAGTATACTGTTGCCCGTTCCCCCAGCCTCAGCATTGTCTACAAATTACTCATAGACGACGAGCATAATTGCCCAGGTCATCAGGAAAAAACCGAATATTTGATAGTAATTCATAGACTCTTTGAGAAATAAACGGGACACAAGGGCGACAGACAAAACTCCCGTGCCCAGATTCAATGCCGCCATTTCCCCTCCAGTGTAGACTCCATGACCATAACGAATTGCTAAAACATTAAGAATGTATTCTGGGAGGACAATTACCCAACTGATGAGGAGAGCCAGGAGAAATCCTTGGTTTTGGAACCGGATATGACCCAGCCAAGCGAAAGCCATCAGTAAACTTGATAAACATAGCATTAGGGGAACTAAAACGACTTTCATTGAAAATCAAAATGTAATTTCTATTCTGAAGGTAACTTAGCATTAAGCAGTGTGGGAGGATTTCCTGCTAATGAAAACCATGGCGATAATCATTAGCCCAAAACCAAATAGTTTTTTTATGCCCAAATCCTCTCCCAGTAACAGTCGGGAGACCAGGGCAACGCAAATTACCCCAGAACAGAGACGAAAAGCCGCCATCTGTGCCCCAGTGTAAACTTTATAACCTAGCCGAATTGCAACAATATTGATAACATATTCTGGAAGCACAAGCAGCCAAGAGCATAATATAGCCCATATCAAGGGAAATTGGTTAAATTTCAGATGTCCGAGCCAAGCGATTGCCATGATCATACTAGATGTGAAGAGCATGATCGGTACGACAAAAGCTCGGAAACTCTCTGTTACAGGGTTAGATTTTTCGGCGAATAAAAGATTATTTTGTTTCCACACTACAAGTTTTTATCCTATTAATTACCCTAAAAATTTGGCGTTGCTGAATCCAAAAATGGTATACTAAAAATAAAACCATGGAATGCCCTAGATGTCATAGCAATAAAACTCATAAATATGGTCATCAAAGAGGAAAACAAAGATATAAATGCAACGAATGTGGACGACAATTTATAGAGGTTAAAACTGAGCGTGGTTACGATGAAAAAACTAAATTGCTGTGCCTAAAAATGTATCTAAATGGCATGGGCTTTAGAGCCATAGAAAGAGTGACTGGTGTTCACAATACCACCATAATAGGTTGGAAAAAAAAATTAGTTTACGCTTAAAAGATGTATGTTTCACTGAATAAATCCCTGAAATAACTGAAATAGATGAGCTACAAACCTTTGTAAAAAAAAACAAGATTTGGATGTGGACCGCAGCTAACAAGCGCTATCCCGGAATTTTAAACTTTATAGTTGGTGACCGGAGTTCGGAAACTTTTAAAAAGCTTTGGAAGAGCGTAAAATGTTGGCATAGCTTTTGGTATGTTACTGATAAATATGTTGTTTATAAAATATTTATTAATGATATTGACCATTTAACTAAAAAAACTTATATGACTAGAATAGAAAATGAAAATATGAGATTAAGACATTATTTGGCTAGACTACATCGACGCACTCTTTGCTATTCTAAATCATTAGAAATGTTGGAATTATCAATTAGGCTTCTTATTTATTATTTAAAATATCATAAAATCCCCCTTTCAGGTGAAACCATTTCATGATTCAGCAACGCCAAAAATTTGGCTACAGAGAAAAGAACAATCCACAGGCTAGAAACTATACATAGCAGTCATTTCAGCTACAGATTGCCCTAAATTGCACGAACCTTCCATCTACGCCCATAGCTGAGACTATAACAACTGCTACTGATAGCATAAGTCTCAGCTTTCTCTTCACTCCACAAATTTTCGTCCAAATATCATCAGTATAAATACTTAGTCAAATACTGAGTCAGTTGTTGTTTGTCGCGCTATGGCTATCGTCACGTTGCGTGATCGCTCTTAAGTTCGTCGAACTGACGTCGATCAAAAGCCGCTTCCTTTAGAATTGCTTCCTTGGATTCTCAAAAGCCTTGATGAGCAAAGATTTTGAGAGTTATTTCAAGGTAATTTATCAGACTTAGTCTAGGAGATCCGAGATTCTTTGCACTTGGCATTGTGATTAACACAGCGAATAACTATAACTATAATTCGCAATTTGGGCTAAATTGACTGGGTCTAAACTGGCTCGGCCGACCATTACCCCATCGATTTCGGGTTGGGTCATGATTTCATCGATATTATTGGGTTTGACGGAACCGCCGTAAAGAATCGATATATCTTTATGATCCAATTGCTCACGAATGAAACGAATCACGCGATTGGCTTCCGAGGGTTGACAAGTCAGTCCCGTACCAATTGCCCAAACTGCTTCATAAGCAATCAGTAAATGATTAAGATCGACATCGACTAAGGACGATTTCAACTGATTGATTAAAACCTTTTCCGTTTCGCCTGCATCCCGTTGTTGCTGAGTTTCGCCGACACAGAGAATTGGGATTAAGGCATAGTGTTGAGCTGCTTTCAGGCGCAGATTAATTATTTCTTCCGTTTCACATAAACATTGACGGCGTTCGCAGTGACCAATAATAACATAGTGTACGCCAATGTCTGCTAGCATTGAAGCTGAAATCTCTCCAGTATATGCCCCTCCATCTGCCCAGTGAACATTTTGAGCGCCGAGTCGGATTTGACTGCCATTTAGATGGTTAAACAGACTGCCCAAAGCAGTAAACGGGGCACACAGAACGATTTCCCTTTCTGGAGGCGTTTTCTCCAGCTCAGGTATGAGTGTATGTAAAAATTCCACGGACTCAGCCTGATTTTTTTGCATTTTCCAGTTAGCAACAATCAGCGTTTTTTTCATCCCACTAACCCAGTAAATTACAAAGCTATCTTCACATAAGATTAGGGATATAACAAGTCTGAAAATCCTTGCTGACGGACACAAGTGCTTGAAAAGCAAGTAGGGAAGGGGTTGGACAAAACAGAAAAATCTGGGTAAATGGGGTAGTCAAGAAAAATCCCAGTTATGACCCAGAAAAAAAATCTACTCACAAGTGTATAGCTACCTGGTTGACTGACAAAAGTTGAGCGCGATTTCACGAACCCCTTACCAGGGATGGGCGCTTTGGGCATTGACATCTGGTTGGGGGAGCCAGCATTCTCAGGAAAGAAACCACTCACATCCCAAAAATG
>NZ_JAAHIE010000376.1:5255-7407 GCF_010671945.1 Moorena sp. SIO4E2 | reverse complement strand
GTACATCATGTTCCCAAGCACGACGAGTCAACTGCCCCAATGTTTTCAATTCTGCTAACTGGGCTTGATCAGATGCATCATGGGTGCAGCCAGGACGCAGGGAATCCCCTAAGCTGAAGGAGACATCATATTTCTTGAAAATCTCGATAATGTCGTCAAAGTGGGTATAGAGGGGATTTTGCTTGTGGTGATGGAGCATCCACTTGGCTAGGATACCACCACCACGAGAAACAATGCCGGTTAGGCGGTTTCTGACCAAAGGCAGATGTTCAATTAAGATGCCAGCGTGGATGGTTTGATAGTCAACTCCTTGCTGAGCATGCTTTTCAATGATGTGGAGAAAGTCATCGGCAGTAAGGTTTTCCACCTTGCCGTGGACACTTTCTAAGGTTTGGTAAACGGGTACTGTGCCAATGGGTACGGGTGAGGCATTAATGATGGCGGAACGAATCTCATCCAAGTTGCCACCACCTGTAGACAAGTCCATAACGGTATCGGCCCCGTACTTCACGGCCAAGTTAACCTTCTCTAGCTCTTCATCAATATTAGAAGAGTTGGGGGAGGCACCGATATTGGCATTCACCTTACATTTGGAGGCGATACCAATACACATTGGCTCTAGGTTAGTGTGGTTGATATTGGCGGGGATAATCATTCGCCCCCGTGCCACTTCATCTTTGATCAGCTCAACGGGAAGGTTTTCCCGCTGGGCTACGTAGTGCATCTCTTCTGTCAGGAGACCCTGGCGAGCATAGTACATTTGAGTCACATTGCTCTGACCACGGCGCTTGGCAACCCATTCAATACGCATATTTAATTTCCTCGATGACAGCTTCCCTCCGCCGGTATTAACCGGACTCAGGTTCTAAGGGTGTAATCTCAGCCTGGTTTCTCAGGCACCCCTAGCTTGGTTTGACTATAGTATTACAAAAAAATCCTTCGGATTTAGGATCGCGCTCCTTGCCATAGATTCACACGTGGGGAATCTATGGAATTCGAGATTATTTAGATTAGCTTATGGAATTTTGAACAGGAATAGTTATATCATTATTTTTTTTTAAGATTTAATCTCAAAATAATACAGGACAGTGCTTAGTTACACTGTCCTGTTACGGTATCCTGTTAAGGATGATTAATAGCTAGAGACTATTGTATTCACCATTATTGTATTTACCTAGGTGATTGCCTACATCGCCTTGTGTTAAACAGCGATCGCAGCCATCTTGACATCGTTAGTGCTTAGAATCTCTTGGAGTTCCTCAGCATCTACGGTTTCTTTATCAATCAGCATTTCAGCAAGCTTATCGAGGATGTGCTTATTGCCAAGAATTACATTCTTAGCCCGTTCGTAGGCTTCATCAACTAGCTTGCGAACCTCTTCATCAATGGTTGATGCTGTGGCATCTGAGAAATCCCGGTCTGAGGCAATATCCCGACCTAGGAACATACTGCCATTCTGCCGTCCTAGAGCTACTGGGCCAAGGCGATCGCTCATACCATAGCGCATCACCATCTGCCGTGCCACCCGAGTCACCTGTTGCAAGTCATTGGAAGCACCTGTGGTCACTTCTTCTTCACCGAAGATAATTTCTTCAGCAATCCGACCACCTAAGGCCACTGCCATCTGATTTTGCAGGTAAGAACGGGAAAACATGCCTGAATCCATCCGGTCTTCGCTAGGGGTGAACCAAGTCAAACCACCAGCACGACCCCGAGGAATAATGCTAATTTTCTGCACTGGGTCATAATCGGGCATTAAGGCACCCACAAGGGCGTGACCTGCTTCGTGAAATGCTACGAGGGTTTTGCGTTTCTCGCTCATTACCCGGTCTTTCTTCTCTGGCCCTGCAAGCACCCGGTCAATGGCATCATTAACCTCATCCATCGAGATTTCGGTTAAGTTGCGACGGGCTGCCAAAATTGCTGCTTCATTGAGCAAGTTGGATAAATCTGCTCCGGTGAAACCAGGGGTCCGACGGGCAATCTTTTCGAGATCCACATCTTTGGCAAGGGTTTTACCACGAGCATGAACGTTGAGAATTTCCAAACGTCCGGCATAATCAGGACGGTCTACTACTACTTGTCGATCAAAACGACCAGGGCGTAGTAGGGCAGCATCAAGAACATCTGGGCGGTTGGTAGCAGCAATAAT
>NZ_JAAHIE010000376.1:0-4659 GCF_010671945.1 Moorena sp. SIO4E2 | reverse complement strand
TCTGGGGTAGAACTGAAATATCTACACCGTTATTATTCAGAAGGTTGATTAGTTGTGGGTCATTGGGGAGATTGACCTCTACCTGACGACCATCTTGAGCGATCGCGATCGCTTTACTGCGGTCAGCACTGATTCTAACGGTTTCCACCTTGCCGCTCTCGACTTGGCTAATCAGCTGGTCGTACCGCCACGTATCTCGACTTGGGGACGGTTTGTCCAAAAATGCTGTACCAAGGGCGATCACCACTATGGCTAGGAGTGCATACAGCCCTGCGTTTCTCCACTTTTTATTCACTCGTTGTTACCTCCATAGATTCGAGGATGTGGCAAATATAGAATTTAGCTTCTTATATTAATTTATGTTAACCTTTCTGAGGAAAACTGGGTGGACTTTATCCTAAAACAGCCTTTCTGGAAGCGTTTTATCCCTTTTGATACCTAAGAATAGTGTTTGGATGGCTGGTGTGGGTTGACCTAAGCCAATGCTTAATATTATAATTTATGACTTTGGATACCAAAAAGCCAACAGGAGGTACATGATGGCGGTTTTACGACTTGAAGATGGTACAACTTATACCGAGCTAAGTGATATTGCCCAAGAATTAGCACCTCTGAAGGTTCAGCTAAATCACTGGTCTGTAGGGGACAACCCAGAAATTCACAGCCTTCTAGAGCAAGACACCCTTAGTGATATTGAAAAGGAAACAGTACTGGAAGCTTTAGATAGCTACTTTGAACAACTTAAGGAAACCGCTGGCTATCAATCCCGTGACTTAATCGTACTGTACCCAGACATACCTAATCTTGATGCCCTCCTTTCCAAATTTAAGGATTGTCACTACCATACTGATGATGAAGTGCGCTACATAATTGCTGGAGAAGGGGTTTTTGGGTTTGTACGTCCTGATGGCAGCCAAATGGAGTTGACTGTGCAGCCCGAGGAGTACATTAATGTGCCAGCGAATACTGAACATTGGTTTTATCTGACCCCATCACGACGAGTTAAAGCTGTGCGCTACTTTATCACTACTGAAGGCTGGGTTCCGGAATACACGGGTACGGAAATTCGGATGAAGCCGGTAGTAGCTGTTTGATAATATCCCAGTTCATAACTTATTAAAATGTCCATTGAAGTTGACTACCGCTTTCCTCACGGTGTTGATGTGGAAAAACAAGCGAAAGTGATTGCTGTTGGGCAAACTGCAGGCACCTGGAATGCTCGTTTTGCCCATCTCGAAAATGTGTTTCGCTCCCATCTTGGTACTGTTGTTCAAGGTGTCATTAACCCTGATGGTTCTGGTTTGGCTACCATCCGTTTTCCCGAAGCTAATGTGGAAAACGATATCCCTACTCTACTAACCATGATTTTTGGCAAATACTCCATGGCAGGACCAGCTAAAGTCATGGCAGTGCGCTTGCCAGAACACTACGGTAGGCATCCCAAATTCGGAATTACCGGAATTCGCGAAAGACTAGGAGTAGTTGACCGTCCCCTGATTATGGCAATTTTTAAGCCAGCCTTGGGACTCTCAGCTGAAGACCATGGAGCGATTTTACAAGAGGTTGCTGGAGCTGGACTTGACATTATTAAAGATGATGAGATTCTGGGGGATTTGGAGATAGCACCAACCCTGAAACGTCTAGAAGTCTGCCGTAAGGTACTCGATGAAATCAAACAGCAAACTGGGCGCACTGTACTCTATGCCGTTAATGTAACTGGTTCGGCTGACAAATTGCTTGATAAAGCTCATACCTTGGTTAAAGAAGGGGCAAATGCCCTGCGGCTGAATGTCTTGACCTACGGTTTCTCTGTCCTAGAAGCCTTAGCTGCTGATCCAGAGATTAATGTGCCAATTTTTGCCCATCCCGCCTTAGCAGGAGCCCTGTGTGGAGCCCCAAACCACGGGATGGCTTACTCAGTGGTGTTGGGAACCCTGATGGCTCATGGTGGGGCAGATGCGGTGCTATATCCTGCCCATTATGGTAGTTTACCCTTTGACCCAGAGGAGGAAAAGCGAATTCGAGATAGTTTGCGATCGCGCAATGTATTTCCTGTTCCCTCCGCTGGCATTCATGCTGGGATTGTCCCTAAGGTTGTAGGAGATTACGGACAAGAGGTCATTCTTAATGCTGGAACTGGCATTATGGATCATCCCAATGGTCCTGCTGCTGGCGTTAAAGCATTTTTTGAAGCCCTACATTCCGTGGGATGATTTTTTTGATGTACAACAACAGCTATCCCAGCGGTGGAAGAATGGTTAATCTTAGCTCCTCAATCATAAATGACCAGCAATTACGTTCAGCTATTGATCCAAGACCAACCTTAATTACTGCTGCTAGTCACTTCTATCAATTAGGTTGGATGGTGGGCACAGCGGGTAACCTCTCGGCTAAACAGCCCGATGGCAGCTTCTGGATTACTGCTAGTGGATGCCATAAAGGGCAGCTACGCAGCAAAGACTTTATTCGCATCGCTACTGATGGCAGGGTGGTAGAAAAAACATCACCTGAATCTCGTCCTTCAGCTGAAACAAGCATTCATCAAACTATCTACTCTTTATTCCCAGATGCTAAAGCCTGTTATCATGTTCACACCATTGAGGCGAATTTAGTTTCTGGCTTCACTAAAGACGATACCCTGCCTTTGCCACCGCTAGAAATGCTTAAGGGATTTGGAGTACGGGAGGAGAACCCTCAAGTCACGGTACCAGTATTCGTCAACCATCTGGATGTGTATCGCATTAGTAGTGAGATATGCGATCGCTTTCAGGCTGCACCGCCATCAGTCAATGTCCTATTGATTCGGAACCATGGTATAACAGTTTGGGCGTCTTCCACCGAACGTGCCCAGATCTACTTGGAGTTAGCTGATTATATTTTTAGATATATGGTAGCTGCTCGACAAATTGACCTTAGCACTACCTCAATCAAGAATTAACAAATACAACTGCTGAATTGCTCAATCGGAACAATTCAGCAATTATTTAAGGCAATTATTCAACCAGACTTGATGTTAGTCCGTATACTGCCCATCACCAAAATCACTAGGGTAACTATAGTTAGCGGTACGACAAATGTCATCATGATAGTACTAAATTGTGATAAAGCTTGGTGTTGTGTGGCGTTGAGGAACAAATACAAGGTATAGGCACCGTAATAGCTTAAAAAGAGAAATCCCTCCCACCGGGAAATTTGATACCCAGTAAAGAAAATTGGCAGACAAGCCACCGCTACTGCAATCATTACTGGAATATCGAAGTTTAGGGCAGGAGTTGACACCTGTATACCATCAGGCACAATCAAGCTACACATCCCCAGCACCAACAGGATATTAAAAATATTGCTGCCAATAGCGTTACCTACGGCAAGATCTCGCTCACCACGGATACTGGCAATAATGGAGGTGGCAATTTCTGGAAGAGAGGTGCCAACAGCGATAATGGTTAAGCCAATAATCAACTCGCTCCAGCCAAACATCTTGGCCATAGCAATAGCCCCATTAATCAGCCAGCGGGAACCTAGTACTAATATTCCTAAACCGAAAACAATCAGCCCTAACTGAGTAACTATCTTTTTAAGGCTAGTACGAGACTGGCGATATTGGGTTTGAGGGGTATCCTGGTCTCGGATTTCCTGATTTTCTTTGCGACTCTGAATAATCGTGAATAAACTATATGCGATCGCGCCAGCCAACAGGATGCTGCCATCAACTCTACCCAGTTGGCCATCCAAGCTCATAAACAAGAGTAGGAATGATATGCCAATCATCAAAGGTACATCTAATCGTACCAACTGCCGGGATACAACCAAGGGTAGCATAGTTGCAGATATGCCTAAGATTAGCAAAATATTGGCAATGTTGCTGCCAACTATGTTACCAAGGGCAATATCAGCTTGTCCTTCATAACTCGACTGCAATGCTACGGCTAATTCTGGGGCACTGGTGCAGTAAGCAACTATAGTCAGCCCAATCACTAAGGGGGAGACGCCTGCTACCAACGCCAACTGTGATGCGCCCTTGACCAAGATTTCCGCCCCAACAACCAAAAGTACAAAGCCAGCAATAAATAAAATGAGAGTGATTATGTTCATTGGCTGTGTGTGAGTAAGTCATTGAGGACGAGTTTACTTCATCAAGCATTAAATTTGCTATAACCTCGACTTAGCCCTGATAATTACCTAGGGTTTATTTAAACCGCAAACACCTCAACGATAACACATATCAAGGGTATTTTTTTCTGTGTTTACCTAGGTTTAGTTTTAGTTATTAACCTAATAATTTATTGGCTAACTGTTTCATATTATTTTTATCAACAAACTCTCTAAAAACAGTTGCTTTAAAGACAGATATATAAAAGGCGGGATGGTACTGTAGTAGCGGTTCGAGAGTCTACTTGGCTCTTGAACTAGCCTATACAAACATTTCAACTCTACTAGGTGGGCTGCTCAGGATTACCAAAACCTTTGGCTTTCTCCTGAAGCTTGCTCATACTTTTCTCAGTGCCTTCACCTTGCCAAGTCAGAAATGCCCCAAACACACCCTTCTGATTCTTCGACTCCATTGAATCACTGACCAAATAGCTTCCTGTTGGAAACAACAGGGTGCGATGTTTCGTGAGATTATCCTGAACTGCTAGGCGAATGGCGGCTGTGTCATCA
>NZ_JAAHIE010000375.1:0-7416 GCF_010671945.1 Moorena sp. SIO4E2 | reverse complement strand
CCTGAGCTCAGGAGGGAGGAGTTTTATTGTAGACCTTAAGCGATAATCATGCCCACCAATACTGAACCAGATAAAAATCGTAGGGTGGGCATTGATCAGGAAGATTAAAATTAGTGAGCCTATAAATTAAATGAGCAATGCCCACCAATACCGAGGCTAAGTTATGAAACACTATCATATCACCTCATAAAAGGTACCCTCAAGGGTACTGCCAAGCCAGAGTTAGATTTGACATTATATAAATGTGTTGATTGAAATTAATTAAAGCAAGAGGTAAAACCCATGCCTTACAAATACTCTAACCCCTGTGTGTTCCAAGTTCCCATCAAATTAGAAGTACCGATTGTGCTCGACCTAGCTGTAGGTGCTAAGCGTAAGTGCTTTACTAAGTATGAGGAAATGGAGATCGAAGAGAACGGAGCGCCTACTGAGCCAGCGGAACCGGTTAGCACTTAGTCTCTTTAGCAATCTCTGACAAGAATCTTTGACGGCTGGCTTTAAATTAGTTCATAGAAATTAGTTCCTCAAATCCCCCTAGGCTTATCAAGTCAGGGGGGTTTTCTTAACCAGTCTCCTGCTAAGCTTAACGTAAGCATATGCCCTACGCGCACGCTACTTGAGGTGCCGTCAGCTGTCAGCCGTCAGCTTAAAATAAACCTCCCACGCTACTTGAGGTGCTTTCTGTAACTCAGCATTATTCGAATGCTGACCTGTTTTATTCTTAACGGTTTCCTCCTTAACCCTGCCGATAGCGCATACGGCGGTTTGCATAACTATCAGGTGCGCTTTCCGCATCTAATTATTAAATTCGCCACGGGTCGCACCTCAGGTACACAGGATTGTTTTCCCACTTCCGACTTCCGACTTCCCTGTTCTCTCTTCCCTGTTCCGGTGATCCGCTGTTCCCTGTTCCCTAAAATTCAGAAATTTGTACCTAACTGAATTGCAAACCGCTGATAGCTGATAGCTGATAGCTGATAACTGATAGCTGAATGCTTACAAGTTAACTAAAAGGTACCCTTAAGGGTACCGCAACTTGTTAGTAAATTATGAGACCATTGGGAGAGATTAAGACTACCTGCCAAACTACCTGATGGAGGGCAAATCATGCCTGACGAAAATATCCACGAATCCTCTTACAACTGTGAATTTGAGATTCCGATCAATTTTTTAGTTCCCTTCTCATTCAAGCCCACATTTGCTCCACAAAAGTGTACCTTCCAACTTTGCAATCACCCTGGTGCTAGTGCCAGTCCGCCACCCTATGGCTTGCGTCTTGATGGACTGCTCACTGGTAATGCCAGAGATATCTATACCTTTGATTTTGAGTACGAGGGCGCAGAGGTATTCCTCGACTACACCAGCACAGGTGAGATCCACATCTACGGAAAAGCCTTCGGTGGACAAAAAGAAGGGAAGAATTACAAAAAAAGGACAACTGACTACTGGGATATCGACTTTACCTACAAAGTTGTGGGACATAAAGACAACGATGCCTATGTCACCGAGAAAGCCTATGGCACATACAAGATTGGCATGGGTAAGGGGACAATCAAGTCTAAGAAGTTCAAGTCCTTTGATCTAGTAGACTACTTCGGTAATCATGAATACTCTTTCCGATTTGGTGATGATACGGAGCACCGGGGCCATAAAGGTATCTCTGGCTGGGGCTGGCTGAATCATAGTGATAGTGGTGCCAAAGATCGTATCTATAAGCACCTAGATTACTCTGACTGGCTATTCGTTGCTAAGATTCCTAAACTATCCATGGCTAAATGGAAGATGATCTGCTGGAGTGGCTTAGCCAGTGCAGTCTGGTGTGAGGATGATCCTAAGAAGTCCGAGCATGATTAGCGATTGGTTATAGCGCCGCGCGCAGTGTTGGGAGATGGGGAGATGGGGAGATGTAAGTGTGGTAAGTGTGGTAAGTGTGGGGGCGCGGGGAGATGGGGAGATGGGGAGATGAAGAGATGGGGAGATGAAGAGATGAGCAACTGGCTACCCAAGACGGCGCTAGCTCCGAAGCTCCCGACTCCCGACTCCCGACTCCCGTTCCCCTCCTGGGAGGGGTTAGGGGTGGGTACCGACTCCCGACTCCCTAAAACGAAGAATGACTAACCACTAATAAATTTCTTGATCTGTTCGAGTTTGTCTTTGTAGGGAGCATAGCGCAACTGCAAATCCAGCCAGAAGGATTTCTTAAGCACGCTTTTTTGGTGAGAAAAGGTATCAAAACCAGCTTTCCCATGATAAGCACCCATGCCACTATCACCAACCCCACCAAATGGTAGGGAAGGAACATTTAGATGCATAACTGTTTCATTCAAGCAAACACCACCAGCAGAGGTCTGTTGCAAAACCTGCTGTTGCTTTGCTTTGTCTCTGGAGAAAAAATATAGCGCTAATGGTTTTGGTCTTTGGTTAACTATCCCAATGGCTTCATCTAAATTACTGTATTCAATCACAGGTAGAATCGGACCAAAGATTTCCTCTTCCATCACTTTATCCTCTAAGGAAATATTGTCGATGACCGTGGGAGCAATATAGCGGTCTTCTGGATTAGTTTGTCCACCAATTATGATGTCACCATCGTTGAGTAAGCTACTCAAACGCTGATAATGCTTATCACTGATAATCCGAGCATAATCTGGACTTTTGGCGGGATCGTCTCCATAAAATTTATGGATACAGGCTTTGATTTCCTGGAGTAAATCAGATTTAATCTCCCGATTGACCAGCAGATAGTCTGGTGCAACGCAGGTTTGACCGGCATTGAGAAACTTACCCCAAACAATTCGTTTTGCTGTAGTCTCTATCGGCACATCTGTCTCCACAATGCAGGGACTTTTACCCCCCAACTCTAGGGTGACGGGGGTTAGGTGTTTGGCAGCAGCAGTCATGATAATTCTGCCAACTTGGGTGCTGCCGGTGAACAAGATATGGTCGAATTTTTCTGCTAACAGTTCCTGACTAGTTTCTACTCCCCCTTCCACTACAGTAATATAGCTAGGGTCAAAGTTTTTCTGGATAATCTCTGCGATCGCACCAGAGGTGTGAGGGGAGATTTCAGAAGGTTTGATAACGCAACAGTTTCCCGCTGCGATCGCACCCACTAAAGGCGCAATGGCTAGAGCAAATGGATAGTTCCAGGGACTGATAATCAGTACTACTCCCAAGGGTTCGGGATAAATTTGACCCGAGCCTGGAAAATTTGCCATTGAGACCGGGACTCTTTTCGGCTTGACCCAGGATTTAATATGCTTGAGGGTGTGATCAATTTCCTGCACCAGGATAATTTCGGTAGCATAAGATTCAAATTCCGCCTTGTGCAGGTCGGCTTTCAAGCCTTCTAAAATGGCAGTATCATTTTCTAAAATAACTTGCTTGAGGCGCTTGAGTTGGGCGATCCGGAATGCCACATCTTTGGTTTTACCGGTGCTGAAAAAATTGCGCTGCTGAGCCAAAATATCCTTGACTTCACTGGTTTGTAGTTCAAGCATCTTAAAATTTAATCCCTGAACGGAAAAAAAAAATCATTTTGTTCTGGTTCAAGGTTAGCAATTATTTGATAGGATAGTTTATTGCTAAATACTTGCAAGAGTTGAGTCAGTTCAGCTCCCTGAAAGCATTAAGTACATGACTTACCCATTGCCCCCTAAATCCCCCAACTTTGGGGGACTTTCGTGACTTTGTCCCCCCCAGATTTGGGGGGTTAGGGGGGCAAAACCAAGGAAACTTCCTAAGTCCTAAAGTAATCATTACCTCTGAAAACTCCCGATGCCACTAAAAATTTCAGCACTATTGAGCGGTAACAAACCATGGCATCGTCTGGGTTTGCCTGGTTGGACAGTCTCCGTAATTGCGATCGCACTCCTGATTTGCGCACCAGTCCTATCTGTGCTGGGCAGTATGTTCTCCGATTCTTCGGAAGTATGGAGTCATTTAGTCTCCACTGTCTTAGGCAGTTACATTGTCAACTCCCTGTGGTTAATTATAGGTGTAGGTAGTGGAGTATTAATCCTTGGGGTTTCAACAGCATGGCTAGTAACCATGTGTCGCTTCTGGGGAAGCCGGGTGTTTGAATGGGCTTTACTACTGCCTCTGGCAGCACCAGCCTATTTACTTGCCTATACTTACACCAATATGCTGGACTTTTTTGGACCCGTACAGACCTGGCTGCGGCAGCTGTTTGGCTGGACTAGCGTGCAGGATTATTGGTTTCCCAATGTCCGGTCTCTGTGGGGTGCGATCGCAATGTTGTCTCTGGTGCTCTATCCCTACGTTTACCTAATCACCAGGGTAGCGTTCCTAGAGCAATCCGTCCGTACCCTAGAAGCTGCTCGTTCCCTCGGATGTAACCCTTGGCGTGGCTTCTTCACCGTCGCTCTACCCCTAGCCAGACCAGGGATCATGGCAGGTTTGGCCTTAGCACTGATGGAAACCCTAAGCGACTTTGGCACAGTAAAGTATTTCGGTGTCAGTACTTTCACTACAGGCATATATCGTACCTGGTTAGACATGGGTGAGAGGTCAGCTGCTGCTCAACTAGCCGCCTGTTTGCTACTATTTGTAATTATTTTAATTCTACTAGAACGCTGGTCTCGTAAGCAATCTCGCTATTATGAGACTAGCAGTAGTTACCAGGGAATCAAGCCATTTCCACTAACTGGGATCAGAGCCATACTCGCGTTTGTAGCCTGTTTCCTTCCCACTGCTCTTGGATTTTTAGCACCTGCAGCATTTTTGCTGCACATGACCATTAAAAATGCCGAGGAAACCTTAGATGATAATTTTTGGCAGCTAGCTACAAATAGTTTACTATTAGCAATTACAACAGCTGCGATTGCTATGGTCTTAGCATTAGTCATGGCTTATGGGCAACGTCTAGTGCCCAAACTAGGGATGCGCTTAGCAGTACGCACTGCTGCCATGGGTTACGCTATCCCTGGTTCAGTGATTGCAGTTGGTGTCTTGATGCCCTTAGGTCAGTTGGACAATATCATTGACAGCTGGATGCGGGATAACTTGGGCATATCCACCGGTTTAATTTTTAGTGGCACCATCATTGCTCTAGTATACGCCTATCTTGTGCGCTTCCTAGCAATTTCATTCAATACCGTTGAATCCAGCCTAGGTAAGATTAAGCCTAGTTTAGATGATGCCTCTCGCAGTCTCGGTTATGGACCTACGCTGACCCTAATCAAAGTTCACGCCCCATTAATGTGGGGAGGATTGTTGACAGCAGCCATGTTGGTGTTTGTGGATGTGATGAAAGAGTTACCAGCAACTCTGATCATGCGACCGTTTAATTTTGACACCCTGGCAGTACGAGTTTACCAGTATGCCTCCGATGAACGATTAATACAGGCATCAGCACCAGCCTTAGCGATTGTTTTAGTAGGGATTATTCCAGTAATTTTATTAAGTTTGAAGATTGCTAAATCTCAGGGATAATAATGCAGAAGGCAGAAGGCAGAAGGCAGAAGGCAGAAGGCAGAATACAGAAGGCAGAAGGCAGAAGGCAGAATACAGAAGGCAGAATACAGAAGGCAGAAGGCAGAAGGCAGAAGGCAGAAGGCAGAATGAAGCATGAAGAAGGCATAATTCTTAATTCTTAATTCTTAATTCTTAATTCTTAATTCTTAATTCTTCATGGTGTTGGAATCAAAAAAAAGGGAACAGGGAACAGGGAAAAGAGGAGTTTTTGCTTTCTCGGCGCTACTCCCTACTCCCTCGGTGCGCTTTCCGTAGGCGAATTTAATTCGCCACGGGTCGCACCGCTCCCTACTCCCTAAAACGACAGTACTTGATCTAATTTATAACTGTTATACCCAACCAGCAATATCCATAAGTTGAACTGCTGTAGCACTATTGGGACCATATTGGGAAACACTGGTTGGATCTTCCTTGAAGGGAAAACCAAAGCCCGCAAGTACCGGATCAATCGGTGTTCCAGAAACCACTGGATATTCGCTATTAGCTTGAGCAAAGAAGGTCTGAGCCGTAGGGCTAGTTAGATACTCTAAGAACTTGATACCATTTTCTCGATTAGGAGCTGTTTTAACCAAGCCGCCACCACTGATATTAATGTGGGCACCCCGGTTTTGCTGATTAGGGAAAAATACACCAACTTTCTTGAAGATCCCCTGCTTGGCAGGGTCATCGGATTTAATATAGCGAGGTAGATAATAGGTATTTGCGATCGCAATATCCGCAATCCCAGCCGCAACGGCTTCAATTTGGGCTCGATCATTACCCTGAGGCTTGCGAGCAAAGTTACCCACAAAGCTCTCGACCCATGCTTTTACTGCTGGTACACCCAGGCTGGCAATCAGTGAGGCAACCAGAGACTGATTATAGATATTGCTCGATGAGCGGATAGCAATGCGACCTTGCCATTTGGGATCAGCCAGATTTTCGTAAGTTGACAGTTCAGCAGGGTTGACTCTGTCTTTGTTATACATAATCACCCGCGCTCGCTTAGTGAAGCCAAACCAGTGATTGTCAGGGTGTCGCAGGTTAGCGGGAATATTGGAGTTGAGTTCCGATGAATTAACCGGGGCAAAAATACCAGCCTGGTCAGCTTTCCAAAGACGACCAGCGTCAACAGTAATTAAGACATCAGCAGGGCTATTGGCCCCCTCACTTTTAATCCGTTCTATTAATGGATTTGCTTTCCCCTCAATCAGATTCACTTTAATACCAGTGATGCGGGTGAAGTTATCGTACAAGTCATCATCCGTCTTGTAGTGACGAGAGGAGTAGACATTGACTACCCGATTCTGGGCGACTGCTCTACGAGGTTTACCCAGTTCACCCAAGGTGTAAGCCGCCATGGCTGTACCACCTGCTAGTAAGATATTTCTTCTATTGATGTTCATCAGCAACTACTACTTTCTCTCCTTAGGGTTGTCGCTAAATTTATGCAGTAGGTATGTTAATCCAGCACCTGAGTTACCATACCTACTGCTATCGCTATAAATTATCGATTAGTTTGTAGATTTTGTAAACTACCTCAGGCGGTCGGATCGCAAATAAATCCTTTCAATTACCTGATTTGACTATATACTTGACCCTATAGTAGATGTAATGGTCAGTGTGTAGAAGAGGAACTTTACTCAGTATACTATTATTTTTTTAATAGCTTATCAGAAATTTATCTAAAAATTTTCCAGAGGAATAGAGCTGAAAGTTATAGGGCTGCGCCCAGGGCTAGGGAACTTCCGCCCTTAGGAAACAGGCACTGGAAAAGCTTGTCATATAAAGGGTTTAGCAATTATTGCGTCCTTGAATTTGGAAACACCTTTACCAGCATTACTACAATTGATAAGATTTTGCGGCTACTGACTACTGAGCGAGTCGGGAGTCGGGAGTCGGGAGTCGGGAGTCGGGAGTCGGGAGTCGGGAGTCGGGAGG
>NZ_JAAHIE010000374.1:0-7420 GCF_010671945.1 Moorena sp. SIO4E2 | reverse complement strand
CCCACACCCCACAGCTCACGTCTTTGTTAAAAACCTACCCTTATGAGTTAGGGGGGATTCCTCTTGCCTTGCGCGTAGCGCTATACTTCCTACTTCAGAGCATCAAGGATTAGTCAACCTTACGACGGAAGACAAAGGAACCATTGTCCCCAGGAGCAACAGTACCAACCTCATTGACGTACTTAGTTACCTCTTCACCGCTAGCTGGGTCACTATTTCCAAAGGATAAGGTTTTATTAAAGTACTCCACAGTACCCTGAGATGGCTCAGTTCCCTGCTCGTGAGTGGTGACAGTAACCCAGTTGTTAGGAGCTTGTTCGCCATCCTCAGTAATGGTGAAGTTGTTAGCATCCAAAATTACGTTACCAGCACCCACTAGTGGTTCAGAGATATTGGTGTAGGTGATTCGGTACTCGATAAACTGACCAGGCTTAGCTCGTTCAGTGAGGCCACCCTCCTCAGGATCACCTGTGGGAGTTCCGGTGGTGAATTCCTCAATCACTGTTACACCATCAGTATCGAGAATTCGAGCTTCTTTCACCATCTGCATGTAGCCAGTGTAGACCCGGTCAACAGTGATGTTGAAGACGGTTTCCTGAGTGACATCAAAGTCTCCGTTCGGGTTGTTGTCCACGAAGGAAACAATCGGAATCCCGTAACCTTGAACTTGAGGCGTATTAGCAGGTAAGTCAACAATTACCTCGTAATCCAATTGCTGACCTGGTGTGAGAGTACCAACATTAACCGCTGGATCAGTAGTGGTAAAACCACCATCTTCAGTGTAGGTGTAGGTCGCCTCAAGAGGCGTACCTGTATCTGGGGTGTACCTGATCCTGACCGTAGTACCATCAGGAATCTGGTTATTTGGTCCAAACTCTACTGGAGTGGTGAATTGAGGATTAACTTGAGGGTCATTAGTCGCCGCAGTACCCAGTGAAGGGGCAATTGGCAACAAGGTTACGTTATCCAAATTAGTAGTATTGGGGTTCTCAACAGTATTGTTGAAGATGACCTCACCTGGATCTGGAATGGGCTGACCCTGAGCTAATCCAGCTGGAATAGTTGTGGACTGGTTAGTGAAGTCATCATTGTCATTGGTTGGACCAATGGCGTTGGGTCGATCCTCCGGACCATTGAGGATTTGACTCTTAGTCTCAATCTCTGCAGTAATGGTAACTACAGTGTCTTCACCCTTAGGTCCTTCACCTGTATTGTTATTGTCTTCATCAACACCATCAGCACTGGGATTGGCAATACCAAGGTCTGTAGCTGGGTTGAAGTCGGTACCTGTCTCATCGGGTGGTGTACCATCATCATTGTAGTTGTTGGGATTTTGGTCACCGGATTCATCGTAGACCACTTCATCCGTTGGGTCACCGACAGTTTCACCAAATGCCTGAGCAATGTTAGCGACTTCACCACCAGCAGTGGGTAAGCCACTGGTAATCACACCAAAAGTGAAGCCATTGCCATCACCTTCAGTGGAGGTTCCTGCATCAATATGACCGTCAAAAATGAAACCAATGCGCTTAACCTCACTAGCAGCTGGCGGGGTAATAGACCAGTCTACGCTCAGGGCGTCACGACCAGTCACCGCTGGGTCATCATCAGAGTAGACCACTGTCCAGCCTGCTGGTGGATTAGCCGTTGCGTCAGGGTCAAATACTGTACCTTCGGGAATGACATCAGAGACCAAGACACGCTGGACTGGCGCACCATCAAGGGTAATGCTAGTTCCTTCGAGATCTGCAGCTTGGAAATTAATCGCTGGGTTAGAGGACTCAACCCGGAAGTCTAAGCGATAGGTAATTTTGTCATCGCTAGCATCTTCAGGGTTATCACCCTTATCAACTAGCTCAATATTATTTGGACCTATGATTCGCTTGAGAACAGTGATGGTTGCTAGTTCCTTAATCTCCGTAGAGAGTAAGACCTCTTGGAACGCAGAACCCTCACGCTCACCATTGACCGGAGCTTCGGTAGGATCAGCATCTTGGGTACGAACCTCGTTAGGATTGGAACCATCATCAGCATCCGGCTGGTTATCAGTAGCAGGACTGTTGTCGTTAGGTTCGGTATCACCTAACTGGACATTAATCGGAGCTCCTGCTTCATCTACAATCACCGTACCTTCAACCCGTACCTTAATGCTCTGATCAGCAGGAATGGGATCGGGTGTAGTCAAACCAGTTCCTGGAATAGTTGTCTCGAAAGTGCCATCCCCATCCAAGTCAGCTGTCACTGTAATAGGAGTAGGAGCAGCAGGATCGGGATCTAAACCAGTGATGGCGATGTTATCAAGACCAGGGATAACAATATTGGTTTCTTCGTTACCAATGTTGGTAATCACGAAGTCAAATTGCAGGATATCACCAGTAGCAATACTACCTAGGTTGACGTCATTAACACCATCAGGTTGAACCAGCAAACCAGCAACTTCAGCCACCTTAACGATCACAGTGTTTGAGGTCGCGTTGATTTCAACCTCTGGATTGTTGGGGTCTTCATAGGTAGCTTCCGACTGGTTAATAATCTGTACACCAGCAGTAGTTCCATCCGCAAATACAGGTACTGCCAGCTGAAACAAACTACCGAGAATGAGGGAAGCACTGACTAATGGTCGTAAGTATCTACGACGAAGCTTGATTGACTTTCGTTGAGCCATGGAGGATTTTCCCTAATTGAGAACACAAAGATATATAAATACTCCCGGGGTCTAGGATGATACTGACCCTGGTTGTTAACTAGTAGCTTGTTATCAAGCTAGGCTAGCCTTCCATATCTAGGAAAACTCACCTAAGGTGCTTTAGGCATTGGAGATTTAACGGATTTTCTATAGTAGTCACTTTGAAGTCCATATGTAAAAATACGTAATAGGTCGTAAACTATCAGCCATAAGTACTAAATATTTCCTTTAGTTGCTTTTTTTTTCTAGTAGCAGGTTATAGTACTGGAGTCATTGCTATAACTAGCTAGGCAAAGGGGGTTACAGCAGCAGATAGGTATGACTTATAGGTATGACTTCAGGGTCAATGTCGGTGATGTTAGCTAGATCGAAGGGCATAAGTAAAATAACTATAACCTATCTAAGCTAAATTAAGTGATTATGCTCATACTTATTTAGTCATACGGTTGATGCGCTAATCCCCCGCTTCGGGGACAATAGATTAATTAATAACTGATATAGTGTTTTAGATGTGAGGAAAATTATAATGATTAACTCTATGAGTTATTGGGATAAAAATTACTTAAAATTAAATAATTATATAGCAATAATAAATAGGTGGTGAACGAGCAGGCGGACAAGAGACCGGCAATACAATAACTTTTGGGCTTCTGGGTGTTTACAACTCGTTTATAAACCCGCTTGTAAGCTTAGTAAGTTGTTAACCATCTAATTAATTGGCACAGGAAAAGTTACAGGGTGATGTTGAGGGTTGACTGAGGGTTAACGGTTGACCGCGTCCCGAACTTGGGTGCGGGGCAATCATGATGGATCTCTGCTCAGTGTTAAAGCTTATTAATCAACCTTTACATCAAAAAGTATCAATTTAAATGTGCCATTTGAATGACTATTATCTTATTTATATACCCAATTCAGCAAAATTACGCTAAATTACAGTCCAATTATTACAAAAATAGGTTTTGATAAAAAAAACCGGATGGATAGCTCATAAATTTTGACGGCTGATTAATAATAATCGAATTTTATTAAACTAATTACAAGTGCTTTAACAAATTGTATAGAGATGTTTATTGACATAAGGTACTGAGAATATTTACTTTTTAAAAAGGGTGGAATAAATGCCATGGTAACGATAATTATTACGATTAAATTAGGATCAAATAATTTAATCGTAATAATGTGAAGGTTTGGTGAATAATATTAAACGTGTAATCTCTTATACAAATGTGGAATTATATAGCAGAAGTCAGAAGTCAGAAGTCAGAAGTCAGAAGTCAGAAGTCAGAAGCCAGAAGTCAAACTCTTGCGCTTACTTAGGTTTGAGACTTTTGTCATGTCATAACTGCCCTGGCGACTGCTATATTTACCCTAATTAATCAAAATCAAGCATGGTTTTTTTTTGATTTTAAGAAATAAAATTTCACAGGGAATTAAGATACCAAGATACTCAGTTAATATTTGAAAGCAACTACCAACAGAAAACAATGATGAAGTATCTGCTGACCTCAGCATAGCGCTTTTGATCCTCATGAGGTACACATATTTTTTTCCCTCTTCCCTCTTCCCCTCCTGGGAGGGGTTAGGGGTGGGTTCCTCTTCCCTCTTCCCCTCCTGGGAGGGGTTAGGGGTGGGTTCCTCTTCCCTCTTGGGTGCATCTCAGTTTTGCAATTAGGCAAAAATTCGGGAGAAAATTCCCACACTCCCCGCGCCCCCGCCCCGCGCCCGGGCCCCACACTTGAGATCTTTTTTACAAATATGAGATGCACCCTCCCTCTTCCGAAGTCCCTGCTCCCTAAAACCCAAAAACTTGTACCTTACTAGATTAAAAACCGCTATACTGATACCAAGTCTAGGTCACATACCTCCCAATACTACTGAGTTAGTAGCCGACACCCGTACCGAAATTCAGCTACACCAAGGAAATCGGGTTTCGCTACTGTGATCCGACTGTGGGGGATCCCTTGCAGTATTGAAATCCCTGGTTAGATCTTTACCCTGTTCCTTCGCAAAACCTTGTTCAAGATCACCTTCTATGTCCACTACACTTGATTTAAGTCCAAAGAACTATGAATAAGATTCTAGTAATTGAAGACGAGCCAATAATTCGGAAGAAGCTACTCACGCTGCTCAGAGCAGAAGGGTTCGAGACGATTAGTAGTGACAACGGTAACAGTGGGGTCAAGCTTGCTCAAAACCAGCAGCCAGATTTAATTATTTGTGATATAATCATACCTCAGCTAGATGGTTATGGTGTTTTAAAGACTCTACAGGAAGATCCCGTCACTGCTGCGATTCCCTTTATTTTCCTCAGCTCCAAAGCTGACTGGTCGGATTGGCGTATGGTGATGAGGTTAGGGGCTGATGATTATCTGATCAAGCCTGTTAAGCGCGAAGAATTGCTAGATGCGATCGCTACTCGACTACAAAAACGACTTTATCAAACCAAGCGCCATCATCTTGAACTGAAAAAAGTCCAAGCTCAACTGAACTACCTACTCCGTTATGACCAGGTTACTAACTTGCCGAACCGACTCTTGCTAGAAGAGCGATTTAATCAACTACTGCTCCAACGACAGGGACGTTATCGTCGTCTGCCAGTGCTGTCTTTAAGCTTTGACCAACTCAACCAGATCAACAATACCCTAGGCCCTGTTAGTGGTGATTTGTTACTTCAGGCCGTGGCCAAACGACTTCTTGGTAGGGTTGGACCTTTGGATACAGTGGCTCAGTTAGGGATAGATCAATTTGTGATCTTGCTAGCTACTACAATTAACCAGACAGAGATAGGGCAAATGGCGGAAACACTGATCGATGCTTTATCCTTACCCTTTACTATAGGAGAATATGAGATTGTCCTGACCCCTAGAATCGGCATCGCCTGCTTTGGTAGGGATGCTCTTGATCTAAATACCCTGATCACCCATGCCAACGGAGCCAGAGAAAATGCTGGACAAAAAGGACAGAAGGCTTACGAATTTTATATTGCTTCGATTGGTGACAAATCCCAACAAGCCCTATGGCTAGAATTACAATTGCGCCAAGCATTGCCAAAGGATGAACTTCAAGTTTACTATCAGCCCAAAGTAAATCTGAGAACTGGAGAAATCGAGGGAGCAGAAGCCTTAATCCGTTGGCATCATCGAGCATTGGGAGCAATCTCTCCAGCTAAATTCATTCCCCTAGCTGAGAAAACTGGTTTGATTGTGCCTCTAGGAGAGTGGGTACTGCGAAAAGCCTGTACCCAAGCCAAACTCTGGCAAACTCAAGGGTTGTCCCCAGTACAAATCGCTGTAAATTTATCGGGACATCAGTTTAATCAACCCAATCTCAGTAACTCAATCCTAGCAATTCTTGAAGAAACCGAACTTGACCCGAGATATTTGCAATTGGAATTAACCGAAAGTACCCTCATGGACAATCCCAACCATGCGATCGCTACCTTAAAAGAGTTAAAGTCCTTTGGTATTCAGATCTCGATTGATGATTTTGGAACCGGTTACTGTTCTCTGAGCTATCTGAGACTATTTCCCTTTGATGTGTTAAAAATTGACCGTTCTTTCGTTTGCCAACTTACAGAGGATGTAAAAAACGAAGCCATTACGACTGCGATTTTGCAAATGGCTCACAGTCTCAACTTGAAGGTGGTAGCGGAAGGGGTGGAGACAGCTAGCCAACTGGCGTTCCTGTGTGGTCATAAGTGTGATGAAATTCAGGGTTATTGCTTCAGTCCTCCATTATCGGCTCCAACCTTCACAGAATGGCTTAGTACTGGTAAAAGGCTTTCACTCTCTTCTCTGGGATAATTTATTGGTTTATTAATTTAATTATTTAATTATTTTATTAGTTAGTCATTATTAAGACATCTGATCAGATTTGACAATTCATTGTAAAAAATAGTTACAGTTTTTTGAAATTACCCAAAATCCCTATATACTTTATTATATTTATTTGGCCTCTTGCCTTTTGCCTGGAAGCTTTTCCCTCAGGGATTATGTTAACAACTAAAATGTAAGTGCTATAGCCATTAGCAATGGTTTAGAAGACAGTTGTTTTGTAGGAACACGATCTGATCGTGCCCCTACTTTCTCCGATCCAAGATGAGAACAGCTATAATCGGCTGAACACTCAGCACTCCCCACTCATTAACTGAGTATTCAGCTTAGATTACTTGCTCCACTTCAAGGATTTCAGGGATAAATTCCTTTAAGCGGCGCTCAATCCCCATTCTCAGGGTCATGGTAGAGCTAGGGCAAGACCCGCAGGCTCCCTGAAGTCTTAATTTAACAGTCGGACCATCTAACTCAACTAGCTCCACATTCCCACCGTCAGCCATCAGGTAAGGACGCATCTCATCCAGGACTGTTTCAACATTTTCTGGAGTGAGTGCCATTGTTTCTGACATAATAAACCTCAGCTACATTGTAATTTCATGATAACTATGTTAATGGTAGCTTTCTGTGAGAAATGACTGATGAGTAAGGACTGATGACTGATGACCGATATCATGGTTAAGGTTTAGGATAGCGATCGCACCATGTCTGATCCTCTATAGCCAACCTTCCCGTAGGGTGACCAAAGGTCAATCGCTCTTTTCTACCAGTTGTCTCGGACCGTCCGCTCAAAACCTGCATCCCATCACCTAGGCATAATCAGGCTTTGAGGCACTTGTGTCCGGCAGTCAGCCTGTTCCCTATTCCCTATTCCCTATTCCCTAGGATTTATCGGATTATTCCC
>NZ_JAAHIE010000373.1:0-7469 GCF_010671945.1 Moorena sp. SIO4E2 | reverse complement strand
ACAGCCAGTCAAGTAATTTGGCATTTTTCAACCCCGGATGCCAGAGTCAAACTTAAACATCTTTATCCAGTGTTTGAAGAGGAAGAGATGGCAGATTCTAATGCACCAAATTAGCTGTGTCAGTCCAGTAGGGTGCGTTAGGGACGGGCTTGCACTCATTTTATCGGTCGTCAATGTTGGGAAAGTCCGTCCCGTAACGCACCACCGGGTCAAACAGTAAAAATGAGATGCACCCGAGCAGCAACGCCTCTTAAGTTGTCTCATCTCAGCCGTCCCAATTTGCCCACCCATTAGCAGGATATCCCTTTCAAATGGGGAGAGATGGAATTAGCGACAAAGTTCAGCCAAGGCAGATGTATCGGAGCCAAATTATGTAACGCTTTGTGGATTTTTTTAACCTTCTATGTACTTTTATAAATAGTTACAAACTGGCTCGATTTCTTGTAACAGATAACTATAATTACTATGATACCAGTTGGTTAAAGTTTGGGGTGCCATGTCGCGCTCCTAGAAGACGGTGGGATCGAGTGCATCTCATTTTTGCCGTTTGGGTGGTGCGTTACGGGACGGATTGTCCTAACACTGGCTACCAAGAAAATAAGGGCTCCCCCGTCCCTAACGCACCCTACGAACATTTACAAAAGTGAGATGCACCCATGTGATCGACTGGTATTGTTTTCTTCAAGGGTACAAGGTAAATAGAACTAGCTATGCGGACTCATACCTATAAACCGAAATATTCTAACTCTACCTCTAGGACAATAGCTCAAAAAAAGAAAGACTCCAGAGTGATTGGTTCTAGAAGAAGATTGGATGCAGGTGCGGCTCGTTCCAGCTAGGAGCCTCTAGAAACTAGAGGGGTATGAGCTGGGGGAATCGCGAGGGTTAGTAAACCGCTAGAGAAAATGTTGCAGAGTATACCAAAAACTTTTATTATTTGTTAGAATTAAATTAGGGTAACACCGACAGAGATTATTATGTAACTTAAATTAAAACCGAAAACCAAGGGTTTAATAGTTGCACTGTCTATCCCGGTGGAACCAAATTTGTTGACATTTTTATGGCGCTCGCGGGATATTCCGTAAGAGCTTTGGGAGATACCCCCTGGATGTGAAAGCATCTTGCATTGGCGAGCCAGAATTTGCTTTTGGTAGATTTTGGTAGCTAAAAAGTATCGGATACACCCTCAAAATTTCTAACTATCTTTTGGATGTGGGTGAAAACCCCACCCCTGAGGAGACAGGTGACTCCCTACCTGGCCACACCGGGTGCATCTCATATTTGTAAAAAAGATCTCAAGTGTGGGGCCCGGGCGCGGGGAGTGTGGGGCCCGGGCGCGAGGAGTGTGGGAATTTTATGCCGAATTTTTGCCTAATTGCAAAACTGAGATGCACCAGGCAAGCAATGCTTCTCCTTCATACTTTTATTGTTCATCAGGATTAAGCTGATGTTGAAAATAACAAAATATATTTTTACCCTCGTTGTTGTAGTTTTGTTTACTGCATTCTACGCAGTCGGGAATGCTCAGGTTGACACACTTGAATGGGGATTTATACCTCCTGGGACAGCAGAAACTTGTAAAGCTATTTCTAGAATTGGTACGATTGAACCATTTTCGGGAACGTATCAACAGTGTGGTGATCGATGTGCTGCAATTGTGAACTGCGGAGCTTGGAATTTGGATTCGGTAAATCAAAAATGCCGTGTATACACGTCAGAATGTTCTGAACCAGACCCCTCCGGTGGATGGGGATTTATACCTCCTGGGACCGCAGAAACTTGTAAAGCTATTTCTAGAATTCGTACGATTGAACCATTTTCGGGAACCTATGAACAGTGTGGTGATCGATGTGCTGCAATTGTGAACTGCGGAGCTTGGAATTTGGATTCGGTAAATCAAAAATGCCGTGTATACACGTCAAAATGTTCTGAACCAGACTCCATTACTGAAGATTTCACCGGTGGGACCTTTGATTCAGCAAATTTCGAGATCGGAGGTGGAACCGGGAATGCCACTGATGCTGGTTGGGCAAGTGTGACTAATCGCGGAACCCTTCGTACTGTAGCATCTAATCTCAAACCGAGTATTGACAATCCACTCACAATTGAGGCAGACATTACTTTCACTCCGGCTAACGAAATTGCTTTTCTTCAAGTTCGTGGTGACGGACTTCCTTCTGGTTCCTTTGACGAACCAAGTAACGGAATATACCTGCGATTGCATAACTTCCAAAATGGCCATACTGGAGTCTCATTCGGTGGCCCCTTCATGGAGTTTTTCCGTAAAGATCCACCGGGAGGAGATAGTTTTTGGGACGACCCAGTCCACCTGCTTCTCACCGATGACGGCTCTACAATTTCAGTAACTTTGACAAACACAGTCACCAATGTTGTTAACGCCTTCAGTATCAATGATATGCGTAGCTCTGGGGGTTATGTTGCCTTCTCCACATCGGCCAATGGTGCCCGTTGGGACAACATCTCTATCACCCACAATAACCTGACTGGCAAGTAGACTCGGTTACCGAACTTCTGACAATTTTGGTGCGAGCAGGTTTTCTGTAGTGCGATCGCATAATATACTATATGTAGTGCGATCGCTCTGATATTGTAGGGTGGGCAAATCGACAGGATAACTGATGAAATTGCCAAACTTTCATTATTTGCCCACCCTACCCTACGGCATGCGATCGCCTCTGTTGTTTGTTGGGTAAAAGTGCGATCGCTCTTGTGGGGTGGGCAAATCGACAGGATAACTGATGAAATTGCCAAACTTTCATTATTTGCCCACCCTACCCTACGGCATGCGATCGCCTCTGTTGTTTGTTGGGTAAAAGTGCGATCGCTCTTGTGGGGTGGGCAAATCGACAGGATAACTGATGAAATTGCCAAACTTTCATTATTTGCCCACCCTACCCCTGATAGCTTACCCTTAGCCTTCTCGCAGCTTCTCAATTTCCTCTACAGGTAAGCCAGTAGTCTGACTAATTGTTTCATTATCTAACAAAGGCAAAAGCTGCTGTGCTATTTCTTGCTTAGCTTGTTTCTCAGCAAAAATCACTAGCCCTTGTTGGTCATGAATAAACATCTCTCTTTTTCCTAATTCCTCCAAATCCTTCCTACTTAAATTTGCCTCAGAAGCAATTCCAAATGCCTGTTGAAACTCTGGTAGTTGCGCCATTTGCGGTGGCACCGTCTCTAAGGAAGGCGCATTTTTTAAAAAATACATCCACAACTCATCGAGTTGGTCTAACTCTTCCAACTGCTTCTCAAACTTCGGTAGTTCCACAAACACTAACTCTAAGTGATTTTCGATGTAGCTGATGTTGGTAGTTTCTTCTCGTAACTTGAAATTAGAAATTATCTGATTATGCTCAGGAAACATGACAAAATCGGTAATCGTCAGAGCAATCACTGGCTTGAGATAACGATAGCCTTCTCCTTTACCTAACTGTAGAGAGTAAGCTTTAGTAGCATTGTATAAAACTCGTCTAGCAAAGGATTCTACCTGCAAAACCTGCATTTCAATAATCACCAAAGAACCATTACTCAGTTTGGCCTTCACATCGAGGAAAGAGTCTTTGAGGATTGGAAGAGGAGAAGACTGATAAGGGTCAATAATTTCCAAATCTTGGATCAGAGGTTGATTGTGGTAGACAAGAGCATTGAGAAAGCTAATCAGAATCGGTTTACTTTCCTGGGAGGCAAAGATTTTTTTGAAGGCAAAGTCGGTTTTAGGGCTGATAAATGTCATTACTTAGCTCTCCACTAAAAGTGGTATACTCTAAGTATATAGCAATCCTATCTGATTCATGAAAGAAATGGGCTGCTTTAAGTGCGATCGCTCTTGTAGTAGGGTGGGCAAAGGGACATGATTCGTGATCAAATGGCCTTTCTTTAATTATTTGCCCACCCTACCCCACATTCATTATTTGCCCACCCTACTCCCTGCTGATTTTGATAAAATAGAAAAAACCGGAAATCATCTTGAAAGTATGCTCAAAACCTCAGCCTTTCAGCAAGCGATTGAAACCGTTGAAAAATTGTCCTTAGAAGAGCAAGAGATATTACTCGATACTCTTCTCAAAAGATTCCATCTACAACGGAGAGAAATACTATTGCAAGAAATCAAAGAAATTCGCCAAGAATTAGCGGAAGGTAAAGTAAAATTTGGCTCAGTTGATCAATTCTTAGAAGAACTCGATCAACCATGAAAATTGCTTGGACACCCCAATCACTAAGAGGTTTAAAGCGAATACTTCGTAAAAGACCAGATTTTAGACCACTAATTGAGAAAACCGTGCGTCAGTTAGCAGAAGATCCATTTCATCCTAGCTTACACACCCACAAACTTAAAGGCGATTTATCCAATATCTGGTCATGTTCAATTGACTACAGCTACCGTATTTTATTTGAATTTATCGAAAATCCTGAAGATTCTGAAGAAGCTATTTTGTTGCTTAATTTAGGTTCTCATGATGAAGTATATTAGCTGACGGCGAGCTTGTAGAGTAGTGCCTACGCTCTTGTCGGGTGGGCAAATGGACATGATAAGTGATCAAATGGTGTTTCAAAGATTATTTGCCCACCCTACCCCTCGAAGCGCAAGACGAGCCATGAAATATTTGTTGGATAGGGATCATTTAAGCATTATTCAGCTAACTTAATTATGCAATCACCTAGCATTACTAACTCCTTAGACGCTTTTCTCCAACAACCCAACATAGAAGCTTCTCCTGCTTGGGAATTCATCCATGGACACCCGAAGCAAAAACCGATGCCAACATTGTTTCATTCCCGCCTCCAGCGTAACCTTGTAAACGCCATCAACAATCAAACCCATGCTTGCGTTGCGATTCAAGAACTCCGGTGCATCATTCCTCCCTTATCCCCTGTACCAGATATTGTGGTTGTTAAACGCGATCGCATCCGGGATCAAGATCGCCCCCTGCAAGGTTCACCAGACTGGTTAATTGAAATTCGCTCCCCTGACCAAAGCACATTAGACCTACAGAACAAAATTCTGCACTGCTTAAGCAACGGGACTAAGCTGGCTTGGCTAATCGATATTCAGCGACAGCAAATCTGGGTTTGGGAAAACCAGGAACTACCACTGGTGTTTGCCGGAACTGATATACTCCCCACCCTTGACACTATCTCAGACTTTACAGTGGAAGCAGTAATTGCCATGACCCGACAGCGATAAATGAGGGGGATTATTCGCTCTTGTAGTGCGATCGCTGATCTTGTCGGGTGGGCAAATGGACATGATAAGTGATCAAATGGTGTTTCAAAGATTATTTGCCCACCCTACGCCTGACTGCTGACCACTCTTGTAGTGCGATCGCTGATCTTGTCGGGTGGGCAAATGGACATGATAACGGATCAAATGGTGTTTCAAAGATTATTTGCCCACCCTACGCCTGACTGCTGACCGCTGAATGCTTACCCCACCCTAGTGCGATCGCAATTCTCGCTCCGTTAACCATGTATTAACCCAAACCCGATCCTCTTCCGACAATTGCGGTAGTGGTTCTTGATTATAATCTATGAGTAAATCATAACTGGCTTGATCGTAGATATTATTCAATAATAACTGTAAATCTACTAATGGTTCTGTATCTCCAGACTTCAGCGGTAACGGAAATGAGGGGATAGGAGCTGGTAAATTAAATCCATACAAATCAGCTTGAGGACGACGGTCTCCTCGACTGACTAAAATTCGATAATGGGTTTCAATATTGCTGTGATAAACTGGCATTGGTTGTCCCTTACGCAGTAAATCAATTTCTACTAAATGAGTGAAACTGCCTAAGACTTTATTTCGTTTACTTTCATATTGCTTGCGTCCTTCTCCAGAACGTTTATTAATGGGAGAGAGTATTTCAATAGCTGTTACTACTTCCTTGGTAGCTACCTCTCGCACTTCTAAATAACCTTGTTTAATAGTTTCAGGTACAGGAACTTGTACCGTTTGGGGTTGAGTTGGAGCTTGTGCAACTGCAACATTAGTTATTAGTTGTTTAGTTGTCACCTGTGAACCTTTGACAGTTAAATCCGGAATGCCAACGAGCAATGATTGTTCACCAATAGTTTCATACATGCGCACTTCAACACCAACTCTGTATTTTGGACGCAGTTGAGGAGAAAGGAATTTAGCCAGCTCGCCAATAAGTAACAAATGTATTCCTGGCCAAACTTCTGGATGTTCTAGGTAAGGGTTCATCCCTGGAAAAGGGGAAGGCATAAAATTTCCTCCTCGGTGGTTAGAGGGTTGAACTTAGAGCATTCAGCATTCAGCTTTTAGAACTTAGCTGACAGCTGATAGCTAACGGCTGATGGCTAAAAGTCTATGACTTATTACTTATTCTAAAGCGCACCATTCAACACTTGCTGTGCCGAAAGCTGCAACCCCGGAAAAATAGTTGATTCAATCAACTCATCCCCCACAAAAACCGTTTCCTCATAAAGATCATCCACCAACTGCAACACCACAACCTGCTTTTTGAGGGGATCGACAATCCAATATTCGCGAATCCCCAGCAAGTTATACTCCACTCGTTTACTGCGATAATCCGTCGTCCGAGTCGAATCGCTAACCACTTCAACCACCAAAAAAGGTGGCGATTCGTTGAGACGAATGATCGCCTCTCGATCCAGCATTCCCTCCCATTGCTCCAGTGTTGCCACCGTCACATCTGGAATCCGCGCTGTATCCCAACGTCCCCCACGGGGCGACTCGATTGCAATAAACCCTTGCTTAGAAACCCAGGCTAACCCCTGAACCTGAATTTCAGCCCGATATTGATCGTTGAGAAACTCAGTAATTGCACCATGTTTTCCTTTGGGTTGAGACATGGCAATCAGTTCCCCATTCACCAGTTCATAACGCCGATCAGTGCCATCGTTGTAGCTTAAGTAGTCTTCGAGGCTAAGCAGTGCAGTAGTGGCAGTCATCGGAGTTTTCCTAAGAAGCCATTTTTTTGATAATTCTAGTGTAAGCATTCAGCCGTCAGCCGTCAGCCGTGAGCTAAAAGCTCACGCTACTTGAGGTGCCTTGTGGCACAGGCTTTGGCCTTGGCCTTTCGGCCACGCTACGCGAATGGCCACGCTGTGCGAACGACCCTGGGAGGTAACTCAGCATTATTCCAATGCTTACTTGTTTTATTCCAAAGCTATTCCCGTAGCGTAGCCGTAGGCCTTTAGCTGAGAGCTCTCAGCTCTCAGCTCTCAGCTCTCAGCTAATGCGGTACAGATGGTGCTTTTGAATAAAACAAATAAGCATTGGTTTAATCTCTGTTACATCAGCTGACGGTTCCATAGCGTGAGCTTTTAGCTGAAGGCTGACCGCTGACCGCTGACCGCTGACCGCTGACCGCTGACCGCTGACCGCTGACCGCTGACCGCTGACCGCTGACCGCTGACCGCTGACCGCTGACCGCTGACCGCTGACCGCTGACCGCTGACCG